>NZ_JAKEVK010000058.1:0-23948 GCF_022398435.1 Pseudoalteromonas sp. Isolate6
ATTTTTTCCCTCATTACTTGTTATATCATTCGCTTTGATGTTAATACTGATGGTGAATTGAACAACACGGCAAGGATTGCTCTGGTAATAGTATCTATTTCCACCTCAAAACTGGATTTGGGTTGAACAATGAAGTGTTTATGGCTTACTTCTCATATTTGAGAGAGCCATATAAACAAAGTGCTTACTAATAGCTGTTACATAACCGCAAAATTAAGGAAAAAAGATGAAAAAATTAATTGAAAAAAGTGCGCTATCTAGTATTTCTGGTGGTAGTGGTGTTTTGGATCCATTAGATCCAGCGTCGTCTGTTTTACATCCTGTTAGACCTGAATCTTCAGTACTGCATCCAGTTAGACCTGAGTCTTCAGTATTGCATCCTGTTAGACCTGAATCTTCGGTACTACACCCTGTTAAACCCATCTAATACATTGAATTGATATGCGTTGGTATATGTGTTGTTGCCAACGATATTACCTTACATTTTACTTTTTATTAATATAATTCAAAGACTTAATTTATCTGTTGTATTGACCTCATCATTAAGATTGGAAATAATAGCTTCGACTTTAAGGAACTATAAAAGGTAAAGCATGGATAAGGAACTGCACATTAGTGCTGCTGAAGATTGGTATTCATTTCGTATTAGCGCTTCTGGAGAGCTGGAATTTAAACGTGTTGCACTATGGGCCGCTGATGAACAGGGTTCTGTGAGGGGGTTAGTCTCAGGTAGTGGCAACAAGAAATTCGCTAACTATTTATACAATGCACCACACGCGCACGGTGGTTATATTCATTGGAATGATATGACACCCGATCAACAGAAAAAGGCAAAGCAGGACTGCCAAATAGATATCGATAGGTTAAAAGAGCTGCAAGCTGACGATACTAGCTCGTAATCGACACCCGCTGATTTTAAATATTTACTTGAAATTACCGCAGTTTACAGAGCTGTGCTTCATTATTTTTCTACTCTATAGTCCGATTAGTGCGGCTATACGTTAAATTCAATTAGAAATAACGACATGAATCAATTCGATAAAAACCAGATTATCACGCTGGATATTCAAGACCCGCAACAAATCAAACTAGCATTAACACAATATAAAGCTTTATTAGATGAGGATAGGGCTTTTAGCGATAGTCAATTTGATGTTGAGTTTAAGCAACTGGGAAAAGACGGTAAACGCCGCCTACAACCACAAGATAGCGGCAACAACCTTAAGTTGCTGCAGTCTGCGTTAAACTTAGGCCAAGAAGGCGGATCGCACCACTATAACCATCCTATAGATGATGATACTGAAACTTATATTTCTGAAGTCATTCTGTTTGCAGCAGCTCTGCAATATCCTGAAATTAAAGAGGTTGTTGTAGAAACCGCCGAAGCCATCGTTGCTTATAGTCGACGCCAAAACGACACAGACGAAATGTGGCTTGATGATATGCGGGTATTTGGCGTAGAAGCATTATATATGCTTGCAAAGACGGATATACGGTACACCTTCTTGCTTGCACAGTTTTTTGTGCCTTACTGGGATGATGAGCATGCCTGCGGTTACGAAAGCTATTTAAGTTCATTGCTTCATGAGCATGGCTGGCACAAAGAAATAATCAAAGCATTTATATGGTGTGACAACGAGAGCTTTAGATCTGGCATGTTCCAAAATGATCGATATAGTGACGATTGTAGCTACCAGCCATTGGGGGAATATTTATGCCAGCACCCCGAGCACTACGAACAATTTAAAGCATTAGTCGTTGCACGTTTCCAAGCAGAGCCTGTATTACTTGAGCGTGTCGATACTATGTGCGATGAGGATGAAGAAGAAGACTTAAGTACTTATCAACCCGTCGTGTCTCTATACCAATCGCTATTCCCTCATACTTGTTTTTATGACGATGAAGAAGCCAAAGATAGCTTTATGGCAATGCCATTTTTTGGCAGCACGCTCGAAAATGAAGCGTATGATTTACAGCAAAAAGTCCAATCACAGGTTGTAGGACCGCTCGTTAAAATAGCACAGAGTGCCATTACTGCGCGTGCAAACTATCGCGCCTATCTCGCCAGAGACGAGAGAAAATATGAGCTTAACTATGGTAGCAATTTATTGAAGCCCTTAGTGCTAGCTATGCCCCAAGGTGAATCATTGTGGCGCTATATTGAAAGTGGTGAGCCACACACCGTGTTAGAAACACTCTGTGAAGTTGATGTACTTGAATTAGCGAAACTGCATGCCAGTGACATGGCTGAGCATCTTATTGATCAATTGAGTAGTTTCGAGCGCAATAACCAAGGTATAGCCGACGAATTGGAGTCGGTGCTCAGTCTTGTACGGGGCGATTTACTGACTGAGCACTTCAGTGAAGAAGTTGAATATACACAACCAAATGGCATGGTGCTGACGCTTACGGTACGCAAAGACACAGAAACGAGCTTACTACAAGCTCGCGCTCAGCAATACTTGCGCGTGATTGACGTATTTTATTATGCTCTAGGTAAACGTGAGTTTAGTAAATATATGATGACATCACTTACCGAAGGTGATGAGGCGCTACTTTCTAGAGAAGCCTATTATCAGCGCTACACTCAACTCTCCTTATCTGATATTGAGAGCGCAGCAGAAAGTGCCAAAGCCAAAAACATCCAATCGATATTTCATCACTTCACCAACCAAGATGAATTACTGTGCCGCAAGCATCTTAAGTTGGTTGATGAGCATTTTCGCTCATCCCGTGCGCTGTGCCATCCAGAGCAGTGGCCACAATCGGATATGGGCTTAATGACACTGGCCAGCTATCACCTTCATTGTGATTACAATCAGCGTATTGGCGACGATATTACAGAGGCACTGGTAACTTATCTTAACGACAATCATATTTGGCAACTCGCTGCCCAGCACATAATTCAAAAATGTCATAAAAAGTCAGACCATTATAACCCTGAAAACCTAGGGTTATCTGAGGAACAAATAGCGCGGATCTGTGATCACTTTACTGCAGACACGCCGCGAGATGATTTGGTCAGTATATTGGCACTAGTACAGCCACACTTGTATCGAGATGAGTGCTGTCGCGGCGATCTTTACTTAAACAAATTTAGTGAGCAGCAACCCAGTTATCAGCTTTTTAAAGATCATGATGATGACTTTCAGCGCTTTACCTTAGCCGCATTTTGGTTGCGGCAATTACCTTTACCCTTACAAAATAAAGCAGATCGTTTGTGGCAATTTATTATTGCATTGGCGCCAGTTAGGGTTGCACGCAATGTGCTTCGTGCTTATTCAGATGATCATTGGGATATAGAGTTTAACAATATACTCGATGGGATTGATGTCTATGAGCACTTAAGTAAAGCTGGAATAGATAGCGGTATTCTGAATGCCTATGAAATGAGTTATCAACGTTATGACTTCGGGCGTTACGTAAATTGGATAGAGATTTACAGCGAAATAGTCAGTGATGATACCAGTATGTTTGGCAGCATGGGGCGTAAAAAAGCCAAAGCCATGGAGCGGGGGCTTGCGTATATTAATGAGCGCACGAAAGTTGAGTTTTTACATCATGTTTCGCTCAAACATCCTGAAGTTGCAGTCGACTTTGATCATAACTTGCGCCGTGCGATAGATATTTTTGCGCAATTAAATCTGCACTCTTGGGAGCATGCGTTGGCACACGAGTCAGGTAAGGATTGTCTGTATTTCGGTGAAGGTGAAAAGTTACCAAAGAAGCTGCATAAAGCCATTGTGGCAGATAGTCTTTCAATACATGATAAACCTTGTCATGTTGATGGTCGAAGTTGGGAAGCCTGCACTGTGTTGCAGCAGCAAGGAGACAATTATGTGATTGTGATGGCCGATCATGAGGTGCCGCTTGCTTGGTATGAAGACAGACTGTCATCGGGACCCTTATTGGTATTCTCAGAGCAGGTTGAACGTGCTGCTATTGTAAAGCGCGTTGCTGAACTTCAAGTGCAGTCCAATCGTATTAACGGGATTGTTGAACAAACGATGGCTTATCTAGATAACGAAATAGAGTTTGACGCCATGGCTGCGCTGTTCAAAGAGCAAATATCCACCGAGTTTATGCGTATCGATGCCGATGAATACCACATGTATAGTCTGCGTCAATTTGTGTGGATGCTAGATGTTAAGCGTCGCAACAAACTGGTACGTCTGCTTCTTAATCATGACTATCGCGGCTTTAAATTAATTGAAGCGCAAATGGAGCAACCTTGGTTGTTACACCAACTGGCACACAATGAAATTGATTTTGAGACTTATCTATCAAACAGCGATGAGTATGAAGGTGAAGCATCCGAGACCGGTATGGCATTTTTACTCGCCTGGTTATTTGATATCGGCGTTAAATCCGAACACCTGATGCTGTTTTGTATTAAGCGCAGCCATTTTGACGTGTGTCGTGAGTTTATTGTGGCACATGCTCGTGGCCAATATGGCAGTTTTAAACAGAGTTTGAGCTACCTACACGCGGGTCGCCGCGCTGAACTTCCTGAAATATTAAGCCAAGAAGCAGATGCTGAAGTATTGCTAGCTCCATTGAAAAAAGACAAATCTCGTAAGGTAAAAGAAGCAGTAAGCCATTACTGTAGTTAGTGTATAGTCATACGCCCGAACATCGGGCGTATGACAACTCAAATATTTGGATTATTTATCCGAAGCTCAGGTTATTTACCGATACAGAATGAGCTAAAGATTTTGCCTAGCAAATCATCTGAGGTGAATTCGCCGGTGATCTCATTGAGGTATTGCTGGGTTAGGCGCAGCTCTTCTGCCAGAATTTCACCGGCAATGTGCATCTCTAGCTGAGTTTGGCCTATTTCTAGGTGCTCAGCAGCGCGTTCTAGGGCGTCTAAATGACGACGACGAGCCATAAAGCCGCCCTCAGTTGCACCTGTGAATCCAATACAGGCTTTTAGGTGTTCTCTCAATAAATTAATGCCTTGAATATCTTTGGCACTCAGGCGAATAAGAGTATGGCCATCACTCGTTGTTGTGCCAATGGCTTCACCGCTCAAATCGACTTTATTGCGGATCACCGTAATCTCCATACCTTGCGGTAGTTGTTCGATAAAATCAGGCCAGATCTTCGCAGGATCGGTTTCGTGGGTTTCTGTGCCATCTACCATAAACAGTACATGATCGGCACCACGGATCTCTTCCCAAGCACGCTCTATGCCTATCTGTTCTACTTTATCTGGACTATCACGAAGTCCTGCAGTGTCGATAATATGAAGCGGCATACCATCGATATGAATGTGCTCACGCAGTACATCCCGTGTGGTACCTGCAATGTCTGTAACAATCGCGGCTTCACGGCCAGCTAAGGCATTGAGTAGCGATGATTTACCTGCGTTAGGACGACCTGCAATCACCACGCGCATACCTTCACGCATAATACTGCCTTGCTTGGCTTGTTTACGCACTTCAGCGAGTTGCTGAATAATGCTCTCAAGATCCCCTGCGACTTTACCATCTGATAGAAAATCAATTTCTTCATCGGGGAAATCAATTGCAGCTTCAACATACATACGAAGGTGAATTACTTTTTCGACCAATGCGTTGATATGTTTAGAGAAGTCACCTTGCAGTGAATGTAGTGCACTTTTTGCAGCTTGCTCGCTGGTGGCGTTGATCAAGTCTGCGATAGCTTCTGCTTGCGTTAAGTCTAGCTTGTCGTTCATAAAAGCACGTTCTGAGAACTCACCAGGCTTTGCCAAGCGCACTTGCTCGATTTGGCTTATCTCCTTTAGCAGCATATCAAGGACAACCGGACCACCGTGGCCTTGTAGCTCAAGCACATCTTCTCCTGTGAATGAGTTTGGTCCTTGAAAGAACAGCGCAATGCCTTGGTCAAGCTGTTCACCTGCTAGGGTGTTGAATGGCAGGTATTCGGCATAGCGAGTTTTAGGGCATTTACCTAAGATTTGCTCGGCGACCTCTTTGGCTTTACTACCAGATACTCGAATAATGCCAACGCCACCGCGACCCGGAGCGGTAGCCTGTGCTGCTATGGTGTCTTGTGCAATCATGATTTACTAATTCTAATGGAAATACGAGGTGATAAATGAATTGTACAGCAAAGCAACAGACTCAGCCATGCTGGGGCGTGTTTGCTGTTATAAACTGTAGCAAAAATGGATATGTAGTGAAGCATGAAGACTTGTACTGGATCAAGACAACGGCAAAAAAATGGTCGTTTATCTCATTTTTAATAAAAAAGACTTTATTTGTTCGTTTAATAGATAGTTAAATAGTATTAACTTCATTGAAGCAGGCATATAATGCTAGCTGAATGTCTTACTTTAAATACAGTGTGTTTTTGTTAAAATTGTGTGTCATGTTGGACGTCGTTTTGTAACCCAAAGCCAAGTTGGCTAGATGAATAATGTTAAGGAATTACGTTGTATAAATTCAAGGGCTATACTTTTGATTCGGTGCTTGGCGCGTTGTACCACCAAGAAGGCTCTATTCAATTACGCCCTAAACTTGCTCAGTTACTCGAATATTTTCTTATTAATGCGGGCCGTGTAATCACCAGAGAAGAATTGTTATCCGAAATCTGGATCAATGGTGAATATAGAGAAAGTTCACTTACTCAGAGTATTCGGGAGCTACGCAAACAGCTAAACGACAACGTTCATGACCCCGTATTCATTAAAACGTACCCTCAGCGTGGTTATATCTGGCTAACGGAAGTTGAATTAGAGCAAGAAGAAACACAGCCCGAACCGGTCAATCAAAAAACATCTAATTTAGGACATAAAAATCCCTATATTCTTTTTATGGTCGTGGGTATTTTTGCTTTGGTTGTATCGGCTGGATTACTTTATCAATCAAACACAAACTCGATTATAAATTCTACAGCACAAACCCAGCAAAACCATATTCGTCGAATATTAATCGCGCCATTTATTAATGAAACTGGCGAAACAAAACTTGATTGGTTGAATTATAGTCTCAGGCATATGCTGATCGAAGGGTTAAAGGAATTACCAAATTATAATGTTGTCCCTGATAATACCGCTTTACAGTTGCTTGCGGCAGAAAGCCCCAAATTTAGTAATCAGGAACAAGCCTTAGATAGTATTGTGGTAAGTGGTCGAGCTGATCAGTGGATGTTAGCATCAGTTTCTCAA
This sequence comes from Pseudoalteromonas sp. Isolate6, assembly GCF_022398435.1. NCBI lineage: Bacteria > Pseudomonadati > Pseudomonadota > Gammaproteobacteria > Alteromonadales > Pseudoalteromonadaceae > Pseudoalteromonas > Pseudoalteromonas sp. Isolate6. The sequence continues at coordinate 7,157 of NZ_JAKEVK010000058.1, forward strand.
GAGTTTGGCCGATTTGTGTTTAGGTACCAGCTATCGCAGCCAAATGGGGAGCGGAAAGAAGGAGTGATTTATAGTGAGGGGCTAGACTTATCACTTCCTGATTTGGCAAATAGCTTTATCAAACAATTTAACAAAGGAACCAATAAATTAAGTACTTTTAAGGTGTCTGATAATCAATTCTCAACCAAAGATTACTTAGAAGGGCTGCACGCACTAGAGACTCATGGTGTTGGTTTAGCTATTCGATATTTTGAAGCATCTAGCTTGCATGATCCAAGTAATACCCATGCATTGATAGAGTTGGCTCGTTCATACTGGCGAACAGGACAGGTTGAGAAAGCACAAGCACTTTTTGCAAAGCTAGAAGAAGATACAGAACTGCAGGCTCAGTCTAATTTACGTGTACGGTTGTTGTTTTATTGGGGGGAATTGGAACAAGTATTAGGGAATTACGAAGAGTCCGAAAGACTGCTCAAGTTGGCGTTGGCAAATAGTGAAGAGCTCTCAAATGAAGTGATCCGCTCACGTATTTATTTGGTACTTTCAGATGTTGCGTCAAAACAGCAAAAATGGGAACTGTACAAAGATTACGTCAATCTATCGAAAGTCGGTATTAACTTACAAAATGATGTCAGCACAGAAGCGACGCGGCTTTACTACATTGGTAGTCCACCAGCTGCGAGGCCTGAGCAGGTCACCGATGTTAATTTAAACGAAAGCTTAGAAAGCTTGCACCGCTCTCTTAGTTATTATCAAAAAAATAATAACTTGAGTTTATTAATGCAAACGTATTTTGCGATTGGTCAGAACTTTGTTGCTGATATTAACAGCCGAGCGAAGGCCTTAAAAAAGGCGCTGGAGCTAGCAATAGAGCAAGAAGAAATCATTTATAAGATTAAGATCGCAAATTATCTTGGCTTCTTTTACATTCAGCTTCACGACGGGCAGCGAGCATTAAAGTATCTGCAAATTGCGCAAAGTGAGTTTAATACTGGACTAGAAAACTCGCCGCTTTACTATCGCAATCGCCTGCTTGAAGCTATGGGGAAAATGGATCTGGGGATTAGTTTAGTCGATCCTGATTTACTTGATGCTGCCGACGGTATCTTTACTGAAATGGAATCATCCAATGTCAGAGATTATCCTCACATACAGGCTGACGCACACTTATTACATGGGTGGACATTATTGATCAAGCAGGAGTATCAAAAAGCATTACCTAAATTAACGAGAGCACAGATTAAATACCAATCTTTAGGATTAAATGACTCTAAGGCGTATGCGGATTATTCTTTAATGTACGCTTATTTGCAGCTAGGTAATTACAGCAAGGCTATTGAACTGTTTGATGATAGCAAGAATAAAAAGTTATTATTTGATTATGCGGCGATCGCACACTTACAGCTGGAGCAGTTTGATGAGGCAGAAAAGCTGTTGCTGCAAAGTAAATCAAGCTTTTCTGGGTTGTGGAGAGAGCAAGATGAGCGCTTATTAGGCTTTGCAACGCGTGTCATGCCGATCCAAAATGACAACTCAATAAGTACCTTGATAGATCAGTGGCAAAAACCTTACTCCGTCTACTGTGAATCAGAGTGGGGAATGTAATCCCCACTTGGTTTTTAGTGATGCCTCTAGAAGCATAAGCTTTGGATAAGGGGGCGTTTGACGATAAATTTATAGGCCCGCTTTACCTACAGAATAGGTATGAGCTGGTAACAAGAAGCGAGTGCTATCGAGCGCTTTCTTCTTGAGGTCTAGATATCGTGAAAACACGCATTTATTGCTCCGCACTTTCACCTATAAAACTAAAAACACACATAAAGTCAAAGTGTTATTGTCTTTGTGTTTTATCCTCTCAGCTCTATTTTTAGGCTTGGAATTTAGTTCTACATAAGACATTTTTTAATGTGCCTAGTACCGGGTTTACTCTCTCAATTGACCAGAAACTTAATCGACTTGGTACGCTAAACCTTGTTCTTTCTTCGTAAACTAGCCTTCCTTGCTCTGTGTCATTTTTTAACTCGAGTAGCCTATTTGGCATTTCAATTTCTCATTCCTAAATTTTTAGACATTTACTATCCAGTCAATCGTTACCTTATCAATGTTTTGTTTTTGTTAATTCGTTTTGTGTTTTGTTAATTGTCATCTCTTGCGTAAATTTATATAAAAAAGCGTATTGGTGAGTTCCCCTTAGAATTAATCAGCGCTTCATTAGGCTGTCTTTTTAGATTTTTAATAAAACTTAGCTACAAAAAAGAAAAACAAATAAAAGCTTTTTAATCATGCGTTTATTAGTTTTTAACTAATCATGGTTATGGGCTTTTTATCTATTTTAGATATCTTTGATGTCTTTTTTGTCGCTATGGGTGCTCATTCTCCGCTACTTTATGTGCGCACTTTACATGGCCTGGGAATGAGGGTGTTTAGTAATAAACAACAGGTTGTGTTGTAAATTTTGTGTGTTGAAGGTTTCTATTGTTTATTTTTTGTGTCTTTTGGCGCGGTGGTCAATAGAAGCGGAAACTTTAAAGGACGGGGAAATGATTACATTAAATGGCAACAACAGGGTGGTTAAGACAGTAATAAGAACCTTCTTTGACAACTCGAAGGAATGGTTAAGATGAGTAATACAATTAACTTAGCCGAGCGTTGGCTGCACCATTGTGAAGTACCAGAGAAAATAGCAATTGCTCATCAGGACTGCGAAATTACGTATGAGCAATTAAAAAGTTCGATGGCTAAGTTGGCGAGTGCCTTTGAACAAATTGGTCTACAAAAAGACAGCCGTGTCGTTATCGGATTAAATGACAGTCCAATACTACACACTTGTTTTCTAGCTAGTTTGGCGTTTGGCGCGATCCCTATCGTGATCAACCCGAAGCTGAGTGAGTCTGCGCTTACTTACATTATTGGCGACAGCGATGCGAGTATTTATGTATCTGAGGAAAATGGCAGAACCACTTTCCAGTTTTTTCATCAAGGCAATAAAACCAACAAAGTTACTTACCAAACCATGCTTAGTTATGGGGATGTAGCTTGGAATAACTATTTTTTCCGTGATCCCAGTGATGTTGCGTTTATGCAATATACTTCAGGCACGACAGGCAATCCAAAAGGTGTGATGCACTCTAGCGAAAATGCACTGTACATTGCACAGTATTTTGCCAAAAACACTCTGGGTGCAACCCAACAAGATGTTTTCTATTCGCTTGCTAAGTCATTCTTTGGTTATGGCTTGGGCAATAGTTTGATTTTTCCATTAGAGCTTCAAGCGACAGTCGTGCTCGATAGTGAGTGGCCAACAATAGAACGTGTAGCGGCAAACTTGAGTCGCTATCAGCCTACTTTATTCTTTGGTGTTCCCGCTATATATCACGGCTTAGCCTCACTTCATAATAGCCATGCTATCGTTAGCTCCGTGCGATTAGCTATTTCAGCGGGCTCAGCATTGCCTTCTGGTATTTTCAATAGTTGGGATCAGCAGTTTGGGCTTCGGATCGTTGACGGTCTGGGTTCAACGGAGTTGTGCCACATATTTTGCTCACATACGCCACAAACAGCGAGTTGTAATAGCCTAGGTAAGCCGTTATCAGGATATGAAGTGTCTATCCGAGATGCAAATCAGCAGCCCGTTGCGCAGGGGAAAACAGGGAACTTATGGGTGAAAGGGCCCAGTATGGCATTGGGTTATTGGAAAAATTCGGCCGCCACTCAGAACAAGTTCGTTGATGGTTGGTATAACTCTGGTGATTTAGCTGCCATTGACGAAAATGGAGAACTGCATTTCAAAGGCCGTTCGGACGATCTCTTTAAAGTAAATGGCCGTTGGGTTGTGCCTTCTGAAATAGAAGTTAAGTTAGCGCATAACTTTCCTACCATTCTTGAACTCGCCATGGTTCCTTATGAAGCAGACGATGGTTTCATTAAACCAAGCCTTTGGGTGGTGCCTCGTCAGGGGGTCGATAGCCACTCTTTGAAGCGCGAAGTTAATCACTGGTGTTCACAAAACCTATCAAGCTATCAACGTCCAAACCAGATCACGATGATTGATGCGTTACCAAGAAATGATAATGGCAAAGTGGTTCGCAAACGCCTCATGCATTTAGAGGAAGTGGCATAACATGACTGAGTTGCAGAAAATTTATAGCCAAGTCGATACACTTGATTATGGTGACGGTGATGTAATGCGCTTTTATCGTCGCTTTGCAGCGGATAGCTACTCGTTTGTATATGAGTTTAATAACGCCGCAACCAAAGCTATTCCGCCTCGGTACAGCTTGGTAGGTCTATCCTCTTTGGCAAAAATTGTACTTAAAAATAACAAGTTAATGTATTGCTGTGGCAATGATGTCATTTTTGAACAGCAGTTTGATTGTGTAACACAGGCTTGGGCCAAATTAGAGGAATTAACTGCAAATACAGAGTTTGTACTTAACCCAGAGATTGAGCTGTTTGAGTTTGGCTGGTTAGGTATTTGGGGTTATGAAAGCATCCGTTACTTTGAGCCACATAAGTTACCTGATCCAGAGTTGCCAGACTTAACACAATCTTCGGATGTTGAGTTAATGCTTCCACAGCAGATGGCGATTTTTGACCATAAGGAAAAGCAGGCCAAGATTGTCACTTTTTCATCTGTCCCACAACACAGTAATACTGGCTTAATTGAGCGGTTACACTCTTGGCCTCAAGATTCGGTTGATGGCCCAGTACAGTTTAATTTCAAGCAAGACGAATTTAAGCAAACAGTAGATAAGCTCAAACAAAACATAAAAGACGGCGAAATCATGCAGGCCGTCTTATCACAGCGAATGCAGATCCCTGTGTCTGGATGTGGGCTGGATTTTTTTACACAACTTAGAAGAGTAAGCCCTTCTCCTTATCAATTCTATATTCGTTTAAATGCTGGGTGTTTGTTTGGCGCATCGCCAGAGACGCTTGTGCGTAATGATAATGGCGAGCTTGTTTCTTTTCCAATGGCGGGCACTCGCCACAGACAAGCCTGTGAGGTCGAGAATGCGCGGCTAGAGCAGGAACTATTGCAAGACGAAAAAGAGCTTGCTGAGCACTTGATGCTGATTGATTTAGCCAGAAATGACCTCGGTCGAGTGTCTGATCCTGCTACTGTCAGTGTTCCTCGCAAAATGACTGTGGAGCACTTTTCTCATGTGATGCATATCACATCACAGGTGAGTGCATCACTAAACAAACAGCATAGTAATTTTGATTTGATTAAAGCCACATTGCCAGCAGGTACATTAAGTGGTGCACCAAAGATACGTGCGATGCAGCTGTTGGATAAATACGAGCAAGTCAGGCGTGGGTTTTATGGTGGCGGGGTTGGCATATTGAATAACCAGCTACTTGATCTGGCAATTATTATTCGCTCCGCGTACATCAAAAATGGCTATCTCAACATTCAGGCGGGGGCTGGCATTGTGACCGACTCAAACCCTGAAAGTGAATGGCAAGAAACTATGAATAAAAGTCGGGCAATGCTGGTTGCGCTTGGTATTGCCGAATCTCAGGATAAGGAAGCTGCCACATGTTAGTCATGATAGATAACTATGATTCATTTACTTATAACCTTGTGCACTATTTCTTCGCGTTAGGCCAAACGGTTAAAGTGGTGAGAAATGATGAAATCACGATAGATGAGTTGGCAGCGTTAAAGCCAAGTGGTTTGATTATTTCACCAGGGCCCTTCGGCCCTGAGCAAGCTGGCATTTCATGCGAAGCCATCGAATACTTTTCAAGAAAAATCCCAATACTAGGGATTTGTTTGGGGCATCAAGCCATCGCCCATGTTTTCGGCGCGGTAGTGTGTCATGCACAGGCTCCAATGCATGGCAAAGTGAAGCAAATTACACACGACAATTCAGGGCTATTTTCTGGGTTACCTTCTCCGTTAGATATCGTGCGTTACCACAGCTTATGTGTATCTAGCATATTACCTGAATGCTTGAAAGTCACGGCTTTGTCGGTGGCAACGCCTTCGGGTCAAGCTGAAGTTATGGCATTACAACACAAGTATTTACCAATATTCGGGTTACAGTTTCATCCAGAGTCTATCGCAACTGAAAGAGGGCTGGATATGCTGCGCAATTGGTTGGTAGAAAGTGGGCTAGTATCACCAGAGCTTGATACTGCTAATGAAGTCGCTGCATAAGGAGAAAAAGCAATGTTTTCCACTCAAGTTGTCAAGGCTATTCAACAACATCCCAAAATTGGTGCAGGTAACTTTCTTACTGTTTTGAACGAGATAGTGCCAGATACACATCAGGACTTGATAAAGGTTGAACAGCCGATCAGTGAATATTGTACTCAACGTCATTTTACCATTGCAGATCTTCTGTATTTGAGCGAACTCATCGCGGGAAAATATTGTGCGATGGGGGTGTGTGCCAAAGAAACGGTAGGTTTGTATCTTAACGATGATCTAAGCTACTTCATTCACTACCTTGCGTTAAACAGAATTGGCGCTATTCCAGTATGTATTAATGACAAGCTAGACCCTGAAATTGTCATTGCTTTTTGCCGTAATGCTGCCGTGGAGCGACTTGTTTACTCGGATAATAAAGCACAGTGCTTTATCAATTTATCGTTAAAAACAATAAAGCTATTTACGGTAACGCAGTTACTCTCTTTGGCTAATACTGAATTGCCAGCAATGCCCGAGTTTGCTGCAGATGATGTGATTTTACTAGCACATACTTCGGGCACTACGGGTGTGCCCAAAGCAGTAACTTTTACCCACCATAGTTTCTTTTTTGGTGTGCAAAATCAATTATTAAAACAAAGAGGTGAGCGAGTGTTATGCGCTTTGCCACACTCTCACAGTTCTGCTATCTCCGTCATGATGTCGAGCTTATTGCGAGGCGCGAGCACCTATATTTTATCTGATAAGTCTGCGCAAAACTTAGCAAAAAAAGTCGAGCAAGAACGCTCTGAACTCATCGTTGCTTTCCCTAAAACCTATGTCGACTTGTGTCGTGAAACCTTAGATGAACGTCAGTTTTCCTCAGTGGGTTATTGGATTGCTACAGGTGATGCAAATCATGAGTCGCATATCAGAAAGTTGATTGCGCTTGGCAAACATTATGCTGATGGTAAGCGTAAATCAGGCTCTATATTCATTGACAACTTGGGGTCATCAGAGTTTGGGTTCGCCATATTCAGAAATATTCATAGCTTGGAGCAGCACCAATTTGACCGCTGTATCGGTCGCGCGTTTGAGTGGGTAGATGCAGCAGTATTGAACGATAAAGGAGAGCAGCTTGGCCCCAATCAAGTGGGGTTACTGGGCGTTAAATCAGAATCTGTGACGGCAGGATATTGGAATGCTCCCCAACTAACTGAGGATGCAAAGCTCAGTGGTTATTGGTTAACAGGCGACTTAGTCTATTTTGATGAAACGGGTAAATTTTTCCACGTCGATCGTACGACTGATCCTGTTTATACCAAAGATGGTGTGCTTTACAGCTGCTTGGCTGAAGAAGTCATTCTGAAGTATTTACCTGAAATTTTTGAATGCAGTGTTTTTGCTAAGCCTGACCCTCAAAACCCAGAATTTTATCTACCACATGTTTGTGTGGAATTATCACGGTCTGCATCTGAAATAGCGGCCGATTGTTTGCTCGATAAAGTTAACACCGTTTTGCAACAGCATGATTTGATAAAAGTTGTCTCTCTCACCTTTCAGTCCGGTCATGAATATACCGGAGTAACAGGAAAAAAATTAAAGCGTCAATTACGTGAGCTAAAAGCTGCATAAGTAAGGATCACACTATGTCACCAAAACTACATTTGTATGGGTATGACATTTGCCCATTTTCTATTCGGATCAGAATGTTACTTGAGGTCTTGCATTTAGACTACAGTTATACCAACGTTGAGGTTTATACTCAAAAACCGGCTGCTTTATTAAAGCATTCACCTATGGGTAAAGTTCCTACTTTGTTAGTCGATATTGAGTCGCTATCAGAGTCTAGCGTTATTGCTCGCTGGTTAGCCGAGGTATACCAAGAGCAGCAATTGTTATCTCGTAATGCCTGGCAAAAAGCAAAGCAACAAGAGCTTATGGAATTAATAGAACAAGCTCATGGTGCTGTTTCTACAATCATTCGCAGTGAAAGCGAGCAAAGTTTCCAGACTGGGATCAATGAGCTCAGCACTATTTTACCCGTTTTACATCAAGAACTGCGTGAAGAAGTTACGCACGTATCGACACTCGTTGATGTGTGGAAGCTGGTGTTATGTAGTGTTATCCGTAACCTTGATTGCGCACTAAACAAAGCACTCAGCAGTGCGATACCACAGATCAGAAATTATCCAAATTATCAAAAAAGTAGTGTTGCAGTCGCAAAGCTCGTAGCTAAAGTTTTGCCGCATCATTACGAGTTGCAGTTACGTGAATTACTAATAAATCGCGCTGGCTACTGTGCAAACTTAATCGCTTCCGAGCATAAAGTGGAGCAGTTAAGCGCATGATTAAAAAGATAAACTCTAAATTACAACTACAAGCAATGTCGGTCTACTTGCGCAGTTTTGATGAGCCGCGCCTTAGTTGCATTGACTGGCTAAGAGATTCGACTGGCACGTTATTTTCCGATCAGCAAGTTGATGCACAAGCATTAGATTTGATTATTACGCTCTCAACCAGTATCGACCGTATTATTGAACGTAACGAGCAGCAGACACCAAGAGTTGGGTATGCACTACAAGAGCATCTACAAGCAGACAATGCATTTGTAATTGATTTACAAGACACAACTTGGGCGCAGGCACTAGAAGTTGCGAATGGCTATTTTGTCGCTGCCGGGATGAAAAATATTTTAATTGCCGAAGCAAATTCACATGATGTGAAGCAGTTTCCAACTTTGGAAGCTGGCGCACGAAGTGTTCTGTTAAGCGCTTCAGATGCAGTGTCTCAGTGTCAAATAGTACAACAAGAGATCGCTGGATATCAGCCAAATACTTTATCTCTATCTACTGAGGGCAAGCTTGAGTTGTCTGTTCAGCTCCCTGCGAAACATGCGCTAACCGACCATTTGGTAAGTCAAATAGTACAACTTTGTGAAGCATTACAAGGTGATGGGCAAGCCGTAATGATTGATGCACCGCACTATCTTGAGGCGCAACTTATCAGAGCATTGCAATTCAATGCCCCCCAATTACGTTGGTCAAGTTGGAATGACACCCAAGCTCAGCTCAAAGAGGCATTGCCTCAAATTTGGCTAAGTGTTTGTCCATTTAGGGCAAAAATAGTAGCGCGAACAATGTTTTAGGAGAATGGGATGAATATGTGTGGTGTAGAGATTAAGGCTGTGGCAGCCAAAGTGCCAACATTAGCAGTAAAAAATGAAGATCCACAGTGGTTCTCAAAGATTAGTAGTACAGATAGAGAAGAGTGGGAACAAAAGTGGGGAATCAAGCAGCGTTATTACACAGACTTAAGTGTTTCGATGCCAATGGATATTTCGGTATCTGTGGCACAAGAAGCGTTGCAGTTGGCTGAATTAGACAGCGATGATATCGATCTTTTTATCACTTCTTCGTCATTGGCTGTGCAAATTCCGGAGCGTCAATTTTATCCTCGGATCAGTCATACGTTGAAGCAAAGACTGCAATTAAAGAATGCGACAGCCGAGTTCGATATCCAAAATGAATGTTCAAGTATGATGGACGGGCTGCAATTAGCGGCCAACGCAATTATGACTGGTCAAGCTGAGCATGTGTTAATTCTTACGCAAGAAATTAGTAGTGCCATCATGGATAGAAGCTGTGTAAACGGAATGAATTTTGGTGATGGCTACGCTGCGATGATTGTGTCTAAATCATCAGATCCAACTCTCGGTATTGTTTCGCAGCATTATCAAAGTTTTCCTAAGCACCACAAGTTAGCAACTATCTGTTGGAACGACAAAGTAGATACCTATTTTGGTCTGTGTTTCGATATGCCCGAGCAAGGGGCTAGAGTGATGGGGCAGTTTGTACCAAAGTCCTTACCAAAACTGGTAAATGCAGCCATGAAAAAAGTAGAGCTCGACTCAAACGACATCGACTTCTTTGTTTTTCATCAACCTGCAAGAAAGTTAATTGATGCATGGTGCGCCTTATTGCGTATTCCTGAGCATAAGGTGTTAAAAATTATGGAAGAGTTTGGTTGCGCCGTCGCGGCAGCAATGCCTCTTGCTTTTAATATCGCGCTACAGCAACAAGCCATCGCCGATAATAGCAAAATTGTGATTGCTAGCCCTTCAATCGGCTGGGGATTTGGGGCACAGATTTGGCAACTTGGTAAAGTGCCAAAATTTTCATCCAATGTTCACTATCAAATTTAATCGTAAGGACCAACCCTAATGAAGGACACATATATTCTTGGCACTGGTTATCACTTGCCAAAACGGAAAGTTGATAATCACATGATCTCTGAAGTCATTAACACTTCGGATGAATTTATTCGTGCACGTATCGGTGTTGAAACGAGATTTCATGCACAAAGCACTGAAGCGACTAGCGATCTCATGCTTATGGCTGCACAGCAGGCTGTAGCAGACGCTGGGATCACTTTAGAGCAGGTCGATATGCTAATAGTGAATACGCTAAGTCCTGATATTCATGACCCATCACAGGCTTGTGTGTTGGCAAGCAAACTAGGTCTAGCCGAGCTACCTGTTTTTGATATTAGAGCTCAATGTAGTGGCCTTATTTATGGGGTTAATATCGCGAAAAACTTCGTGGCAATGGGAGAAGCTAAATACGTTTTAGTGGTAGCAGGAGAGCTATTATCTAAGCGTATGGACACCAGTGATGCAGGGCGAAACCTTGCGGTGATGCTTGGAGATGGGTGTGGGGCTGCCGTGGTTGGACAACAGCATTCAGACGCTCGGGCAAGTGCAAAGATCGAAGACATTCAGTTATGTGGTGATGGTCGTCAGTGGGAAAGCTTAGTTACACGTGCGCCAGGTACTGCACAACGTCAATTTCATGTACCAGACGATGGTGACTTAGGACATTTTTATATGCGCATGAATGGTCCTAACGTATTCCAGCATGGCGTCAGTAAATTTTGTGAAGTTGCGACTCAGATATTATCAAGAAACAATCTGAAGGTTGCTGATATAGATAAATTTATTGTGCATCAGCCAAATCTAAGAATGCTTGAGGAAATCCAGGCTAGGTTAGATATTGACCCTGCGAAAGTACCAATCAATGTGACGCGTTACGGCAATATGGCATCCGCATCAACAGCGGTTACGTTAGCCGAAAACTGCCACAACAAAACGATTAAGGCCGGCGACAGAGTATTGATGCTTTCTTATGGTGCCGGTGCGACATGGGCTGGTGCCCTATTACAGTTTTAGGAGTCGGGGCGATGACTTGGTCACAAAAAATGGGCATGCAGCAAGATGGTTTACACTTATTGGGTACCATTGATATACCTATGTTCTTGATAAAACATGATGCCGGATGGGCCTTGGTAGATGCGAGCGTGGAGCCTCTCGCGCCGCGAATTTTACAGCAGCTAGAGGCGATATGTGGTGATCTAACCACGATTACCCATTGGTTTATAACGCACTCTCACTATGACCATATTGGCACTTTAGCGCTGCTTTATCCGTGGTTACCGGCGGTCAAGGTATACGCCTCTGCGGCAACGAGTAACACGCTGAAAAACCCCAAAGCGCATGCAGTGACTGCTAAATTAACTAGCAGTCTATATAACATCTTACCTGAAGCCGAGCATGCTCCTGCTGCAATGGAAGCAAAGAAAGTAGATTTTGCTGATATCCCTATCATTAGCTTAGCTGATGGAGATAAGGTGACGCTGAGCGCAGGACATCAAGTGGTCGCTGTTGCCACACCTGGACATGCAAAATGTTTACTGAGCTTTTATGAGCCGAAATTCAAGCGCCTGTATGTCTCAGATACTTTGGGGGAAATGGTATCACCGACACAGTGGGAACCACTTGTCTTCCAAGATTATCAAGCCTATCAAGATTCTTTACGAAAGTTGCAAGCATTAGATGTGAATTGTCTCGTATTAGGACATCACGGTGTTTTGTATGGTGAACCAGCAAATGTTGCTGCGGCCAGTGCGTTACAGGGGTTAACTCAATTCAAATCTCGAGCTGCGCGATTGCTTAGTGAAAATGAGGGAGACTTGAACGCGACAGCACAAGTTGTTTCGGATATCACACGTCAATCAACAGAAAAATTTATTACTAAAAAACTCCACTATAACGGCACATTACTAATGATGCAGTTAATGGGGTTTGCTGGACAACCTGAACTTAGTTAGAAAGGAATGAGCAAACAATGAGCTTAAATAAAGTAGCAGTGATCACAGGTGGTGCTAAGGGGTTAGGGTTAGAAGCTGCGAAGCTTTTGGCGAGAGACCATCAAGTTGTACTAACAGCTAGGTCCGAGAAAGCTGGCCAACAAGCCCAGCTGGCTTTGGCTGAAAGCGGTACCGAAGTTGACTTTTTACCATTGGATATTTCCTCGGACGAGAGTGTTGATCTGTTTATGAAAGCGCTAATGGCGCGTTATGGTCGGTGTGATGTGCTGATCAATAACGCTGCAATTTTCTTTGATTGGGAAAACAGTGCATCGCAAATCGACTTGAGTGAATTGAGTGCGACGTTTGAGACAAATGTGATTGGATCTGCTCGAATTTCCAAAGCACTCATGCCGCTGTTACTCGCGTCTGAGAATGGCAAAGTGATTTTCCTTAGTAGTGATTTAGGTTCGCTGAATTATGCGGCAGATCCTGAGCATGAATATTTTCCTATCAACGGGTTAGCATACCGTATTTCTAAATCAGCGTTGAATATGTATGCCTTAGCATTAGCGAAAGAGTGTGATGATACTCAGATAGCGGTGACGGTTGTTTCTCCAGGCTGGTGTAAAACAGATATGGGTACAGACAAAGCACCTCGTTCTGCGATTGAGGGTGCACAGAGTATCTATATGGCAGTTAAGGGCGATGGAAAACAGTTTCATCGCAAATTTATTCTTGATGGTAATGAACTCGCTTGGTAACCACAACAAAGGTAAGGAACACAACTAATGAACACATCAACTAGCTCTGTTTTATCAATGGAAAATCGCATTGGTGCGCGCTTTGAAGACTTTGTCCAACAACACCGTATCTGGCAAAACCCTTTGCTTAAAGCATGTGAAAATAATCAATTAACCATCTCTGAGTTTGGTTTTGTAATTGCCCAACATTTTTATTATTCGCGTGGTTTTACCCGATTACTCTCTGCACTAATGATGCAGTGTGAAAACGATCTGCACCGTGTCGCTTTATCCCATAACTTGTGGGAAGAAGCGGGCGAAGAAGAGCAACAAGAATGCCATTCGAACTTGCTACGTAATATGCTTGGTAATGTGTTTGGAGTGACTGCCCCAGATGAAACTCGATTTAGAGACTACACGGTACAGTACTTTAACGATTGTCTTAATTACTTAAAGCATTCTGACATTGTCAGAGCGGCGGCATTCTTAGGTTGGGGCACCGAAGGGGTTGTGCCTAAGATTTACAGTTATCTTTTTAATGGATTGGTAAACCAAGGAGTGGCCGAATCGGACTTACTCTATTTAAGCCTGCATATGGAGTGTGATGATGAACACTCTGAGGTAATTGAAAAGATTGCGCTAGATGCATGTGATGGTGATACTGAACAGCATTGGCTGGCGATCGAAGAGGCAATTGACACCTCTCTATCACTTCGAGATGCATATTTCACAAAATTATATGAAGAGCTCAAAATGGCCAAAGCAAAATCGTTAATTGATTTGGTGACTTCAGATAAACCTTATGCAGATTTGGATGCTTCTGGCGCATTACATGCAAATGTACTAGAAAAACAAGGGATAACCTTATACCAGCGAGAAGACGAAGCTGGTGGAGTAAACTTTGAAGTAACTCGCTTTAAAGTTGCCAGTGAAGTGATTGATCCTAGACTTTTAGAGATCCCAGTAGGCAAGCGCAATGAAAAACATAATCACGCCCATGAGTCGGTATTTTATATTCTCAGCGGCCAGGGCCGTGTACACATTGATGAAAAGGCCATTGATGTTGTCGCCGGAGAGTTGGCATACGTGCCTCGTTGGTATGATCACTATACCGTTAATACTGGCTCTGAGCCTTTGAGAATTCTAGCGTTAACGGACTATGGCTTTACTCGCTGTTTCCCTAAAAATAGTGAAAGCTCTTATCGCAATAAGCCCGAAAACTTAGGTCATCAAGTTATCGGTTAATTGTTGATACAGAACCATACCTCTATAGCTACTAAAGACCAGTGATTGTTTCTACATCACTGGTCTTTTATTCTAACGGTTTCATTTATTGCTCATATCACATAGTAATTCGATTTGGGTCTGTGGAGCTATGCCGCAAAAATAAACGCTAATTAAGTGAGCTATTCTGAGGTTAGAAAATCTAGTCGATAACACCGCTACCACTTTTTGCTATAAGCGGTGAGATTCCGATATTCACGTTCGCTGTGAGGTCATAGTTACTGCTTTGACTTGAGCTAGTGAAAGTGAGAACGGTATCACACCTGTCCATGCTTAAGAAGGTAACTTGTGGGGTGGAGGAAACCAAATCACAGGCTTTGAGGAGCATGTTGCTGCACGGTTAGTGGGTAGCTTGGATTAATGAGTTGTTGAGTAAACTAATTCTGAGGACAGAGGGTTAAGTAGAGGTACTGCTCACTGCTACTTAACCCACTAAGGTTAGAAAAAAGTAGGGGGTTTTTCACCACGATATGTTGGGTTACCTTTTTCATTAATAACAAGCCAATAAGGGAGACTTGTTATCTCGAACTTCTGAAACAGGCTATTAGTTGAGTCCATAAAGATAGGATGATTCACGTGGAACCTTTGTTGATAAGATTTGACTTCATGGTTAGTAATATAAAAAGGCTTTACTATTGTGGTGACTGGAAGTGTTGTTTTCTCTATCAACCCATTGTTTTGTTTTATCTTTTCTTCGCAATTAGGTAAGTGTTGAAAAGGACATAATGCATCACTGAAAAACAGCACCTGCTTTTTACCATTAAGAGTTATACTCGCTGTCGAACCATCAGGCTTTGTCAAAGCGAAGGTATCGCTCTTTTTTGCTACTTTGTTGATAATATTCTCATGACTCACTTTTGCGTCAGAATGGGGCCGTAGCGGCGTGATACTTTCTACTTTTCCATTGTTTAAAAGTACTCGCGTTGGTGTTTGCCAGATCTTGTATCTTAATGCTAAGGATTGCTGAGTATCTATTTCGAGGCCTTCAAACTGGGGGTAGTAGCCTACAAAGTCGTCGATGGCACCAGCGTTGACATTAAAATCGGGCTGCAATAATACGCGTTTAATATTATCTTTTGGTTTTGGTAATTTAATAGGCTCTGCATATTCGTCCCACAGGTTTATAAAGATAAGCTCAGCCTTACCCTGTTGAGGGATGTCTACAGCCCAAGTGGCGCAGCTATTTACCAATAATGCCAATGTAGTGAGTGTTAGCGTTCTCATTTAACTTTCCTTCTTATTGTAATCGCTTTAGTTTTTCCTTGAGCTCATCGGTTAACAAGGCGCTGCGAAACACTTCGTTTCCTTGAGCGTCTAGTAAAATGTGTGTTGGAGTGCCCACAATTTTAAACTTTTCAACCATTTGTCCTCGTTGGTCAAAAATGGTCGGGATCGTGTAGTTGTGCCTATCCAAAAAACGTCGAACTAAAGGCTCATTTTGGTTAAATCCGACATTGACCGAGATCACCTCTAACTTTTCATTTGTTTTTTCATACGTTTCCTGCAAGTGCGGCATTTCTTCTAGGCAATAGCTACACCAAGTTGCCCAAAATTTTAGGTAAATTGGTTTATCACCAACAGGTAGAGATTCACCATTCATGCCTGTTGCTTCAAATGAAACGGGAGATGGTGAGTTAGCGTAAACGGGTGCGGTACATGCCATTGTGGTGCATAAGAGCACGGTGTGGATTGGATATTTCATTTCACTTCCTCGTATTATTAAAAGTAAATCAGTTGCCCTGCTTTGATTAGGTAGTATTGGGCCATGAATAGGAGTAATAGGAACATCAGCCACTGAATGGTTGACATCCACTTGCCTGACCTTGGTAACTTAGAGAGATACCCACTAAATATGCCCGCAACAAAAAGCAGCAAACACATTCCTAAAGAAAAGCAAAATAAAAGAGAGGTACCCCAGAGTGGACTTTGTTGCTCAGCTACAAAAAGTAAAATTGCTGCTAAAACGGGCGAGCTACATGGTGCAGCAACGAGAGCGCTCAGTGCTCCCATGGTGAAAGCTGAGTTACTAGATTGGCCACTGAATGATTGCAATCTAGTTGGAACTGGGATCCACCCTTTTAAAATAAAGGCGAATAGTAATAGTAGGTTGGCAAATGTAATCATCACAATTGGATTGCTTGCTATCGCGCCAAACATTTGGCCGGTAAGTGCTGCAATAGCGCCCAAAGCGGAATAGACCACGGCAAAGCCAACACAATATAAAACGGTTCTTACTTTTACTGAGTACTTTGATTGTTGCCCTAGCGTAGCAACCGTAATGGGGATTATTGGGTAAACGCAGGGTGTTAAGCTCGTCAAAATACCCAACAAAAAGGCACTTAATAACCAAATGATATTGGGGGATTCATATTGTAGTGCGGATAAAAAAAGCTGTTCTTCCATTACATTTTCGAGCTTATGTTCTAGTGGTTAAGAACAAAGTAGCGCAATGGTGATATTAAGCTATCAAGAGCCGCTTAAATAT
>NZ_JAKEVK010000059.1:0-23649 GCF_022398435.1 Pseudoalteromonas sp. Isolate6
GGTAATGTTAAATTTTAGTTTAATATTTATTTCAAATTCACATTTACTTCCGCATTCATGAAATAATGCGAAAGAGGCTCAATTAGTGAGCCATAACTAGGCCTTATGGCAAGTGGCTGATAAGCCAATCAATAAATACTTGGATCCGAGCTCTTTTTGGTGAATCGGGATCAAATAACACATAGCGTTGCCATACCACAGGGTGAGGTATGTCAAAAAGCTGCACGATAAGTCCAGCTTGTTGAAAGTCTAAAAATAGCTCTTTGGAAACGATTGCCACACCATGGCCTTTAAGTGCTGCACTCAGGGCCATATCATTAGAAGAGACTCGAGTGTGTGGGCCTTTGGCACATATACTTGAACCGCATATCCCTTGAGTCTCAAACCACTGCTCCCAGCTCACTTTGTCATCATCGTGGTGGATAAGGTTGCATCTTGCTAAATCACTTGGACATTTAATTTGTAGCGCTTCTTTGTAGCTAGGTGAACAAACAGGGTAGTTGCTATCTTCTCCTAGATATAACTGCTCAAGTCCGGTGGGACACGCTAACTCTTTTTTATTAGAAAACCGGATCGCGATATCAATATGGTTTAAACGAATATCTTCGAAGCGATTAGAGCCCAGCACACGAATTTGGATGTCGTCATGAGCTTCGTAAAACGAGCTTAGGTTAGGCATTAGCCATAAAGAGCAGAAGGACTGGGTTGATGTAATAGTTAAACTGCCCGCCAGCTCTTGCGTTTGGATCTGATTCAGCCCGTCAATTATGCGCGTGAATGCGCCTTGAGTTGACCTCAACAACACTTCTCCGGCTTCAGTTAAGTGCATATTGCGACCTTTTCTTACAAAAAGCTTAACTGCAAGTGCATTTTCCAGTTGACGCATTTGTTGACTTACTGCCGCCTGAGTAATGTTTAATTCGAGTGCAGCTTGGGTATAACTTTGAAGCCGGGCTGCACTCTCAAAACAGCGTAGTGCACTTAAGTGCCTTAACCTCTTATCCATAAGCTCAACTTATATTTATTGTAATTAACTATCGTTGGTATCCTGCCATACTTTGACCCAAAATACAGTCATAAATTAAGTACCTGAACTCAGGTTATTGACACAGCAGCAGGAGTGAAAATGAACTATTACAAGCCAAAGCCAAAGTCACGGTTATTATACTGGTTAACCATAATAGGAGCTTATCTGAAGCTAGAGCACATAGTGAAGTACAAGTAGATAAGAAAGTATGGATTCTTTACTCATTTGGTAATCAGTGAGACTTGAATATGCTACTATTATTGTGAATAATTCGTAACAAAAATTACTCTTACAAGGCATTTTGATGCATATACAACGCTTACTATCCGAAGAATATATGAGCAGGATAATAATGGTAATATTATTCTTATTACCATTATCTCCCTTAGCTAAAACGATAGTAGACAACACCCGTGATAGAGCAGTTCCTGTGGAAATTCATCAACCATCTAATACCGCTAACTGCTCAGCTACCAAGACTTGTCCCGTTGCACTGCTAAGCGCCGGTTATGGTGTTGCACATACCGAATATCAATTTTTGGTCAAGATATTAAACCAAGCTGAATATTTGGTTATCACTGTGGGTCATGAACTTGCAACGGATCCTCCGCTTTCCGTTGAGGGAAACTTATACGAAACACGTGCAGAAAACTGGCAGCGAGGCGCAGATACTCTGGTGTTTATTCGCGATCACTTTAGGCCGAAGTTCGCCAATTTTGATTTTGAGAATATCCTCTTAATTGGCCATTCAAATGGCGGTGATATTTCAGCCTGGCTAATCAATCACGGCGCTACGTTCGCAAACCATATCATTACACTAGACCATCGCAGAGTGCCATTACCGCGAAGTCTTGATGTAAAAGTATTGTCGATACGAGCAAGCGATTTTCCAGCAGACAAAGGGGTGTTGCCAAGCCCTGCAGAAAAGCAAAAATACCACGATTGTGTTGTCACGATAGCGAATGCAAAACACAATGACATGACTGACGAAGGTCCAAGCTGGCTAACAGAAAAAATAGCACAAATCGTGGCTGGTCATTTAGCTGGGAAGCCTTGCCCAAAGAGTGAAAAATAAACGATTAATAGTCGCAAAACGCAGAAAAGAAGCGGGTAAATCTCACTCTTCTTTCTGTTTATATGTTCTATTTGAGCTGAGCTTTATTTAATTTCAGCCGCTGGCATTGATAGCGGCTTTATGCACATATAATATGACCAAGCAATCAATATGATTTGCAGTGGTGCTCTAATGAGCAAATAAACTGGTCCCCACTGATGCCCTCCCAATCCAACACTATTAAATGCTGCATACACGTTTGCTGGAAAAAACAGAATAAAAATGACAATAGCCACTTTTGCTGCAACCAATTGATAACTGGGTATAAATAATAAAACAGCCACAACAAGTTCAATAACACCCGTAAAGTACACCAGAGGGTGTCTATATGGCACCCAACTAGGCAACATTTCTACCATTCCCTGTGCTTTTACAATATGGCCAATAAAAAAGAACATAAATGCGATACCGAGACCCCAGCAGGCAAGCGTTGTTGTTTCTACCTGTACGTCTCTTATCTTTGAATAGATGATACCGAGTAATAACGGGCCGCAAAGCAACAGTATAATGATGATTGGTGTAACCATGGTTTATGCCTTATCCCTAAACATTGTTAGCGGCTAAAAAGCCATCAAATTAGTCCAATCATGTCATGTGATGTTCCTAAAAACAATAAAATCAGCAACCGTATGTGCTAGGGCCTGTTGACCTTTGCTGTTTGATTTTTGTTCTTCTGAGTGTGTTTTGGTCGCGACGCTCGACTTGCCGCCTAGTAATCTAGGCAAAAGTTGAGCAACAATGAACAAAGCGCACTCAGATGAACCCAAAGGGCAGCGCTTGATTAGCATTTCTACTGTGTTGCCCCACAAGGATGTGGGGTAAGGTGACTTTGCAGGAGCACAAAGTCTTTATCGCCAGACTTACATAGAATGACTATGCTACGCTGGCTCTGCCTTGTATAAATTCCAATCAAACTGCTGCAAAAACAAACTTGAAAGATCAACAGGCCCTAGATTTTGCTGACCCTTAGCTCACCACTTTCATCAACTCCGCTTTAGTCTTGCCGATATCAAACTGCTCAACCATCTCTCGCAATTCATTGGCTTTACTCAACAATGACAGCCCTGAGGCATTCGTCATCTCTACCAAGGTATTGTTTTGTTGTGTGATACCATCAATTTGCTTAATGGCTAGATTAATTTGCTCAATACCACTTGATTGTGTGTTGCAAGCCTCCGCGATAGTTTGCACTTGGGATGCAAGTCCGTACACACTTTCCACGATGGTTTTTAACGTCTCACCGGATTCTGAGGCCAGCTTAGATCCTTGCTTCACTTTGATGTTACTGCTTCCCAACAGCTCAGATATGTCTTTTGAGGCGCTTGCGCTTCGCAGCGCTAAGTTTCTCACTTCTGAGGCAACGACAGCAAAACCTTTTCCTTTTTCTCCAGCTCTTGCTGCTTCTACAGAAGCGTTCAGCGCTAATAAGTTAGTTTGAAACGCAATAGAATCAATGACCTCGATGACGGTGAGTATTTCTTTAGCACTCTTACTAATTTCGGTCATTGCCTCAATCGTTGCTTCAACTACCTTCCCACCTTGCTGAGCTTGCTGGTTTACTTCAATTGCCAACTTATTAGCAGATTGCGCATTACTGGCGTTTGAATGTACAGTTTCGGTAATTTCACCAATTGACACTCGTGTTTCCTCAACAGATGCAGCTTGAGAAGAAGAACGCTCACTTAACTCTTCGATACCTGTAGTGATCTGCTGTACCGACACGGTAATGGATTCCGCCATAGCGAGTAGCTTTTGCATCATATTAGCTAAATTGCCAACGCTGGTATTCACCGATTGTTTCAACAGTGCAAAATCGCCCGCATAACTTTTTTCAACTTGACGTGTTAAGTTGCCTTGAGAGAGCCCATCCATCACATTCATGCATTCCTTAAGCGGGGCTTCTATTGAGTCTAGCGTTTCATTCATTGTGTCAATTATGCTGGCATAAGCTCCATGATGCATATCGATATCAGCTCTATGATGTAAGTCTCCTTCGCTGGCCGCTTCAGCAAGCTTTTCAGCATCTGTTAGCATTAACTGTATCGCACCAACACAAGCCGAGAGACTTTGATAAATGCTATCAAACTCCCCTTTATAACCATCATTCGTTAAGGCTGGTAATTCACCTTTTGCGATACTTTCTAGATATCCGCTTGTGAGGGCAACGGGTTTGGAGACCGCGTCAAGCGTTTCGTTGACACCACGAATGATTTTGCGAAACTCGCCTTGGTGCTTATCCTCATCTGCCCGAGAAGAGAGCTCCCCTTCTCCCGCAGCAGCAACTAAACTGTAAGTATCCTCAATAAGCAACGAAAGCGATGAGGTGGCACGTTGCAAGGCTAGATGAATTTGCGCAAACTCCCCTTTGAACTCACCACTGATCTGTTCAGGAATTTCTCCTCTTGAAAGCGAAGTAAGATATTGTTTTGTTTGGCTAATGGGTTGCTCAACAGCATCAAGTAGTTTGTTAAGTCCACTGGCTATTAATTTCATGGAGCCTACATACCCTTCAAGGTTAAGACGTTCGCTTAACTTACCGTCAGAAGCGGACTTAATGAGCTGCTCAACCTGTTGTTCTGCACGTCTCGTCTGACTTAAATCCTTAAATTCAAACACCGTACCCAAAACCTTACCGCCTTGATCGGAAACCGGATTAGCAGTGGCCGCGATGATTACGTCAGCTGCACACCACTCCCATTCCAACTGGCGTACTAATTGCCCAGCAGCTTGGTGCAATGCAGTGGAGCTGCTAAGTAATACCTCGGGGATAGGATGATCAACAACTTCGACAGGGACGTTTAATACAGTGCGATAGCGATTGAATAAAGACTCACATTGTGCATTTACATAGATCACTTGGTTATTGCCATCACACAAAAGTACTGGTGCGGCTACATTATTTAGCGCATAACGGATCCGTAAATTCTCTTTTGCTTGCATCTCTAGCTTTTGAGTTGCCTCAAGCAAATTAGCTTGCATTTGGCGTAAGTTGTCCAGCAAGATTCCTATTTCATCATCGCTGTGAACAACAATATTGTTATCTAGTCGACCACTTGCAATTGCATTAGCCACATCGGATGCGCGACGGATTGGACGAGTGATTAAATGCTGCATGTACCAAGTCAATAACCCCAAAGTCACAAGCGCAACAAGGATAAGCGCTATGGTACTAAAAAAAACCAGTTGATTTTTTGTCGCAACTACTTCACTCGTTCTCGCGTCTACTAATGCATTAATTTGTTCATTAATTTCAAGTAAGTAAACACTTGCTTGCCGATCTATTCCAGTTACAGATGCATCGGCGAGACTGATATCAAAATTTGAACTTTTGAATAACTCCACCGCTTCGCGATACTTTTGCCCTAAGAGTAGATGTTCCTTTTGATATTCACGTAACTTGTTTTCTAGAGCAGTTGGTAACGAATGAGCGGATACAATTGAACTGAGTTGTTTTTGTACGTCTGCTTCTTTGGTCTCGAATCTCGACCAATACTTCTCTAGTTGAGCAGAGTCACTCCCTCTAATAAGCACATTTTTCCACTCTTGAACTTGAGTTTTAAAATCATCGAGCACCATGTTAATTTGCTCGCGAGCAGCCAATTCATTAGCTATCATGCCGTCATACTGCTCTGCAACACGTTTCATCACAAAGATGGTGAGCATCGCACCGACGAGCATTACTACTAAACCGGCGGTGACCGCGGAAATAAGTTTTGCCTTAACACTTTTCATTCTAAGTATCCCTAATTATGAAAAGATTGTTACATAAACATAGAACAGGAATAAGCGTGTCACAAATACCTGTAGATGAAATAATGCAAACAAGATAGCGAGGAAAGCACTCGGCTTTGGAGGGCAATATTGCTAAACTGAATTGTCGCTATTCACGGAGCTATTTTTGAACAACCCAAACTTACCGCTCGTTTATCATTCGAATTATTCGTTTAGTTTTGATCCAAAGCATCGCTTTGTAATGAGTAAATTTGCGCGTCTATATCAAGAAGTTGATGCGTTAGGGCTCATTCACAACAATGTTATTAGCCCTGAAATTGGTGATCCCTCACCACTCGAAAATGTACACTGCGATCAATATATTTGGGACTTATGGCGTAACCAACTCGACGATAAAATGATACGACGTATAGGTTTACCTTGGTCGAAGCAGCTTATGGCACGTACTTTTACTGCACCGCTTGGAACGCTAAAGACTGCAGAACTTGCGCTAAAACATGGCATTGCATGTCATTTAGCCGGTGGCACGCACCACGCGCATTATGATTTTGGCTCTGGTTTTTGCATGGTGAACGATCTCGCTTATACAGCCACACATCTGCTCAACAGCCATCAGATCACCAATGCGTTAATCTTTGATTTGGATGTTCATCAAGGTGACGGCACCGCCGCCATGTTGAAGCACAACCCGTATGTATACACTTGCTCAATCCACTGTGAGAAAAACTTCCCATTTCGTAAACACGCTAGTGATCTGGATATTGGCTTAGAAATAGGGGTCAGTGATACACAATACTTAGAAACGGTTGCGCACACACTTGAGTCATTGTTGATTGACCTCAATCCAGATATTGTACTATATGACGCGGGTGTCGATGTTTGGCAAGGTGATAACTTAGGTAAATTAGACATATCATGGCTTGGCATTGCTAAAAGAGATGCATTGGTGCTTAGGCTATGTCAAAAATATGGTGTTCCCGTTGCGACCGTGATTGGCGGTGGGTACGATAGAGATCATCAAAGACTGGCAAAACGTCACGCTATTGTCGTGCAGCAAGCTGCAAAACTTTAAAATGTGTTGATCCTTTTTTGTTGTGCATTCGTTTACCATATTGAAGGGTTTGATTGGTGTAACACCTTTGATTAACCTCCCCCTTCACCATGGCACTGATTAGGCGCACCGCTTGGTGCGCTTTTCTTTTTATACTTAGCCTAGCTTCAAACAGGGTAATCGATAACCAGTACTTGATGATGAAAAATCACCCCATAACTATCAAATTAGCATTAGCCTTTATGGTCCGACAAATTCTTGATTATGCTTCGCCAGTGCGCGTCTTACTCGATCTATAAGTACAGGATTTGTCTCCTTGCTAAATGCCATACAGCCACGCTGTTGAGTCGCTTTGGTTACTTCTATCAGAGGCACAACCTCATCATAATTGAGCCCAGCCGCCTTAAGTTCCTCACTCATGATATATTCTGTTGACATTACTAGGTCTATACGCCCTTTGAAAAAGAGTTTATAAAAGCTTTTAGAATCGGCGGCAACGACTAAGTGCTCTCCTTGATTAAACCCGTGTTGAATCAAAAAATCATAATAGATATTGCCTTTTACTACCGCAGAGGTGTACTGCTTAGCATCTTCCAATGAAGCAATTTTAATATCTTTGCGCGTTTTTAGTTTGAAAAAATACACGCCCACAGGGCGGATCAAAGGACATGCCCACTCGTAGTCAGCTTCACGCTCAGCAGTACGGTAAATTGAGTAAATCATTGTATTAGGGCGCTCTTTAGCAATTTTCATCGCCCGTACCCAAGGGTACACTTTTATCTCGTAGTCAATTTCTGCTTTTGCTAGTACCTCCCTCACCTTCTTTGTTGCTCTCCCAACAACCTCCCCTTCGTCATTGGTGAAGTTATATGGCTTCCACTCTTCGGTTACCACTAGTAGATCTTTTGCATAAGCACTCAAATTGATTAAAGAGAGTATAATCAGGCAATAAACCGCTAATTTAGTCACATAAGGCAATATTTCTTCTCCACTTTTTGCAATTCCACCTTAACTCATGCACCATATTAAGAATATAAAGTTTTAAGAACATCAATATGAAAAGCATAGTACTATTTCTCTTTCTCGTCGCTTGTAGTTTTACTTCCATGGCGAATGAGCAAGCCACGCCAAAAAAACCAACAGAAAACCAACAACAGCAGGCTTTGTCACAATTACAGGAGCCGATGTATAGACCTCTAATTGAGCGTTATATTCTTGATGAATTAAGAGCAGTCAGAGAAGATCAAATGCGCTTAAGAGCTGATATAGAGAAGAAAATCAGTCACTCTCAGCTAGATACTGCAGATCGCGCTATTACCTACACCACAGATACCATCAATAATGTGCTCTTTTTGATCACAGCAGCTGCATCTATCTTAGTTGTCGTTGGTTGGACTTCTTTTAGAGATATTAAGAGTAAAGTTGAAGATATAGTTAGTCTGCGCGTTGGCACGATCACCGATGAATATGAAAAGCGCCTTCAGGTTATTGAAGAGAAATTACGCGAACGCTCTGAAGAAATCCTCAATAACCAGAAGAAGATATCCATAACGAATGAAGTACACTCTCTGTGGATGCGGGCAAACCTTGAGAGTGATATGAACTCTAAAATTGAGATTTACGATGAGATCCTAAATCGCAAACCGGAAGATGTAGAGGCGATTGCCTACAAAGCTGATGCGTTGTTAGAGCTTGGTCAAACCAACACGGCAATTGCTTTGTGTAATCAAGCATTAGAAATTGACAGTGATTATGGTTATGCCTATTGGCAACGAGCATGTGCTTACTCCATGCTATATAAGCACGCAGATGCGATGGCCGACATCCGTATGGCTTTGGAGTATGCGCCTAACTTAAAGAACGAGTTACAACACGAGCCAGCGTTTGCAAGCCTTGCAGATAACCAAAGCTTTAACGAGCTGGTGAATAGTTAAGTTGTTTTAGCAGCTCGATTTGTAATTGAGAAATCGAGTCGAGCTGCTTTTTAGAAATAATCAACGGATTTTCAATTTGATGGATGGCGGCACCTTGTAAATTAAAGTGCTTTTTCAACTCAGCCATCATCGTACTGTCGTAAAAAAGCGCAGCCAAAGAGCCATCTTCAAGCGCTTGTGTTAAGCCATATTCCAGACGTTTATACAGTTTAATATCTTCTTTGCGGACATAGAAGTAAACCATTGAAGGATAGAGCAACAGGTTCTTCTCGCCATAAATCACTTGCTTGTTATCGAACGCCTTGAGCTCAGGTACGACTTCAATGATACCTCGTGGAAAAATCTTACCGGCACTATTTGCAAGCACTCTGTAAACTGCCAACCCATCAACATATTTTTCTACCGTAAATCCCGCTTTTTCAAAAACCTGAACGTCAGGCCAATCCTGCCCTAAGATGACGTTGAATTTTTGTAGCTCAGCTAATGATAAATGCACATTCAGCTGGCCGCTGTCGGCCACGTTCATTGCCAGTGCCCTTATACCAAAGCTGCCAAACGCTATGGGAATGGCCACAGGCTTTGCTTGAGTGTCTCTAGCGGCAGTTGAGACCGTCCAGAATACATCAATGTTGTGTTTTAGCAGCTCCTTAAATTGCCTTGACTGATTTATTGGTAGCTCAATCGGCTCTATCCAGTACTCACCATATTGCTCTCGTGACTTATCCAATGCTAGCCGCAAGACTGACAAAAAATATTGGTTCTGCGGTGTGCCATTTTCTTCAGCTGCGTCCACGACCCTAATTACCTTTGGAGCTGCAGACACCATACTCGCGATTACCAGCAGCAGTAAGCACAAGAGATCAATAACACGAGCCTGCATAGGATCACCAATATTGTTCAACGGTGATCTGCCCAGGCTTGGCTCGCCTGTGGCGTTCATATCCCATACTCTGCAATTGAGCACTTAGTTGTTTCACCATTTCGGGGTTACCACAAAGCATAAAATGGCTATTATCAGGAAACTGCTTATAGCCTAGATGAGTTAATAATTGCTTATTTTCTATCAGTTCAGTGACGCGGCCCTGACAACCGAGCTCTGGCTTTTCCCGCGTAACGAGCGGCACATAAGTAAAGCCGTCTCTTTGTTGTTGCAACTGCTCAAGCTGTTCGCGGTAATATAAGTCTGCATTCTGTCGCACGCCATGAATAAGGATCACCTGTCTCACCTTTTGCCACACTTCACCTTCTCTGAGCATAGATAAAAATGGCCCAATAGCCGTACCTGTACTTATCATCCAAAGTGTATCGCAAGGCGGTAATTCATCTAGTACAAAAAATCCATTTGCTTGGTAAGCTACGTCAAGCACATCACCAACCTGTAGCTGATGCAAAGGCACAGAAAGGTTGCCGCCTGGCACTTCGACTAACAAAACTTCGTGAATTGACTCTGATGGCGGGTTCACAAAGGAATAAGCTCGTGCAATGCGTTTATCCCCTTGTTGCAAACTCAATTTAGTATATTGACCCGCTTTAAACGGCGCGATATCTGCTTTAAATTTGATACTAAATAATGTTGGCGTCCAATCTATGACTTCGACGATTTCTCCTTTTACCCATTGCGACATTATTTCTCCTAGACTCACAAGCTGTATTTATTTAGCAATAACATAACCATGGCAAAAAAATTAGCTTTGTCAACGGTTCGGACACCAGGCTTTCCCCAATTCAACAGGAAGCGGATCTCTGATAGTAAGCTGTGAAGTGACCTTCGGCAGCGACAAATTAAATTCGTCGATATGCGCATTCACCATAGAAGCGTATCCTGCATTCGCGGCGCCAAGTGAGTAGGCTTTCATGGTTGTCGACACGGTTACTGGCTGGTTTTGCTCTAGCTGGTATACCAGCTCTCGCAACCAACCAAGGTAATGCTGATTATCATCGACTAGAGAGGACTCTAATGCAATATCAGCAAGCACCTTATGATAGTTGGAAAAGTCAGAGTTGAGTACATATATACCAAGGCTATTGATTGATACTTGCTTCACAGCCCTATAGTTTTCATCTTGTGCATAATGGGTCGCCGCTTCAATGAAATAACTAAGTGCCTTGTCCACTTCACCCAGTGCAAATGTTGCATTGCCAAGTGCTGTTAGCAGTCCCGCTTGCATAAAGCTTGGTAACATTTCTCTATCCACACTTTTTAAGAGGCTATAACCGATAGCGGGTTGTTCAAGGCGTGTGTACGCAATCGCAATATTTACTTTTAGTGCAGACTTGTACTGTAAACTGGCCGTGGCATTCATTGCACACCGATAATGCCAAATAGCTTGTTCATTCTGGTTACGACGACGATACCCAACACCAATATTAGTCAGAATCTTCGCCCTATCCTCATCCGCCAAAGCCTTAAAAGGTGGTGTTTTAAGACTATCTACCGCCTTAATCAAAATGACATTATTGAATGTGCTCGCACTTGCTCTAATCGCTTGATAATGGAGTTGGTATAAATCTTGAGCCGAAAGATCCTTCCGAGTAATCGTGTTTTGGTATACTTTAAGCGCGTCATCAGGCGCATTTTTGACCAGAGACTCAAACGCATCTAAGTCAACTTCGGCATTCGCCATTAATGCTAAAAAGCCCAAAACAAAAATAGCCATCGCCCAACACCAATACCTTATCATTAGAAAAACTCTACCACCTTTATGTAGTTTAAACTAGATATGGGAATTTCGGATGGACAAAGATCAAAAAAAAAGCCGCTTAAAGCGGCTTTTTTGGGTGTGATTCGCTTTGTTTTAGGCGTGTCTCCAAAACTCTGCGATTACGTTACCAAGGAACTTTTCAAATTGTATTAAATGGACTCTAGTGCAATTTTAACCATTTCATTGAACGTGCTTTGACGCTCTTCTGGTGGCGTTGCTTCACCAGTAATAACATGATCACTAACTGTGAACAATGCCATCGCTTTTGCACCATACTCAGCAGCTACGCCATATAAACCGGCTGTTTCCATATCAACAGCCATTACGCCTAGCTTATCTAATTCTTTATAAAATTCACCATCAGCTTGATAGAAAGTATCTGTGGTGAAAACATTACCAACTTTTGCATCAATACCTAAACGGCGAGCAGCATTTACGCCATTTTCTAGTAAACCAAAATCAGCAATCGCAGCGAAATCGTAGCCACGTACACGAGCACGATTCACATTTGAGTCTGTGCTTGCACCTTGCGCAAAGATCACATCACGGATCTTGATGTCTTGGCTAATACCACCGCATGTACCGATGCGGATCAGGTTTTTAACACCAAAGCTAACAATAAGCTCACGAGCATAAATAGACATAGATGGAATGCCCATGCCTGAACCCATGATGCTAACTGGTTTACCATTATAAGTACCAGTGAAACCAAACATGTTGCGAACGTCAGTTACCTGACGAGCATCTTCCAAAAAGTTTTCTGCAATGTACTTTGCTCTTAGTGGATCGCCCGGCATTAATACCGTTTCTGCAAAATCACCTGGCTTTGCGCTAATGTGTGGAGTGCTCATATTGTTTCCTTTAGTTAGGCTTTTATCTCGGCCTTAAAGCCTTCACCGTACTGCGTTGCATCTAAATCAAACCACTGGGCAAGCGTTTGACCTATGTCAGCAAAACTTTGTCTTTCTCCTAACGGAGTATTGTTCATACCCGGTGTATATGCCAATACAGGCACGTACTCTCGCGTATGATCTGTGCCTTCAGCAGTTGGGTCGCAACCGTGGTCGGCAGTCACTAAAAGCAAATCATCAGCTTTTAGTTTGGCAATAATTTCCGGTAAAAATGCGTCAAACTCAGCAAGTGCTTCTGCATATCCCACTGCATTTCTGCGGTGACCAAACTTTTCGTCGAAGTCGACTAAGTTGGTGAAGATAAGGCTGTGGTCTGGCGCTGTGTCCATCACTTCGCTTGTCTTCGCTAGCAAATTCAAAAGACCCGGCGCCTTGTGCTTTTGCGTGATCCCTTGATGCGCATAGATATCTGCAATTTTACCAATACTAATTACTTCACCACCGTCATTGGCTAATTTATCTAGCACAGTCGGCGAAGGTGGTAATACCGAATAGTCTCGGCGATTACCGGTACGAATAAAGTCGGCACTTGAAGTGCCTATAAATGGCCGCGCAATCACTCGTCCTATATTCATTTCATCAAGCAGTGCCCGTGCGATTTCACATACTTGATAAAGCTTGTCAAGTCCAAACGATTGTTCATGAGCGGCTATTTGAAAGACGCTATCAACTGAGGTGTAACAAATCGGCTTACCGCTTTGCACATGTTCTTCACCCAGCTGTTCTAAAATCGTTGTGCCCGATGCGTAACAATTACCCAAAATACCTGGGATCTCTGCACGTTTGCACAATTCATCTATAAATTCTTGTGGGAAACATGGGTTAGTATTTGGGAAATAACCCCAATCAAACAATACTGGCACCCCTGCCATTTCCCAGTGGCCAGACGGCGTGTCTTTACCACTCGATAATTCTTTTGCATATCCCCAAGCAGCACTAGGCTCTATGGTTTGCGCCACAGCGCAGGTTTCTTTACCTGCAGCTTCACACGCTGCAATAAGGCCTAGCTTAGAAAGATTAGGTAAGTCTAAAGCTTGTCCTTTTTCGTCTTTATACGCTTGCAATAAATGAGCGAGAGTATTCGCGCCTACGTCACCAAACTTTTCTGCGTCCGGTGCTGCGCCAATACCTAGGCTATCTGCCATTAAAATGATTGCTCTTGCCATAGATACCTCTCTATACTGCTCAGGCTGTTATTTATTCTTAAATACATGGTTACCTTAAGCGTTGGTTACTTTATGTTTGGTTAAAAAAATCGTACAGGACATAAGTCCGCTGTAATAAAATAGTCACAAAATTCACGAAAAGCTGCGATCTTGCTAATTTAGCTCTGTCGCCCTCAAGCGGACATAAGTCCTGTTTTGAGTACGCCAAACCCGTTAAATTTGCTCATTAAGCGAGGCAAAAGAGATTAATCGTGTCTTTTTTGCTATTGTGATCTTCCAACATAAACAACTGCTGGGTGTGAACTTTAGTGACACGAACTATTATAGCCATAGCTGGCGCATCTGCGTCTGGTAAGTCTCTTTTTAGTCAAACGATTTACAACGAATTAGTGAATGAGCTTGCCTCAGGCACTATCGCGGTAATCGAAGAGGACGCCTATTATAAAGATCAATCGCATTTACCTATAGAGCATCGTACTCAAACGAATTATGATCATCCTGATGCGTTTGAACACGAGTTGTTACGCGAGCATTTAACTAAGCTTCGCCTAGGTGAATCCGTAGAGGTTCCTACCTACGATTACGGACAGCATACACGTAGTGATAAAACCCGAATAGTAAACCCTGCTAAGATACTAATCGTCGAGGGTATATTACTGCTGAGCGATCCTGCATTAAGTGAAGAGTTTGATATCAAGGTGTTCATTGATACACCTTTGGATATTTGTTTGCTGCGTCGCATGCAAAGAGATATAGAGCACAGAGGAAGAAGTCTGTCATCTGTGGTAGAACAATATCAGGCGACGGTAAGACCGATGTTTTATCAGTTTATCGAGCCATCCAAGCATAATGCCGACTTGGTTGTGACCCGTGGCGGTATGAATCGCGTTGCGATTGATATTATTAAAAGTAAAATAAAATATTTGCTACAAGAATAACGGGAAATTGGCATGACAACAATTATGAGCTTAGTGGGCATGATGATGCTCCTAGGCGTAGCATTTGCGTGTTCTACAAATCGCAGTGCTATTAATAAGCGCACCGTAGGCGTTGCATTTTTACTACAAGTCCTTATTGGTGGCTTTGTACTCTTTATTGAAGCAGGTAAAAATGTACTAGCTTCGATGTCTAGCGCAGTTGCCAAGGTGATTAGCTATGCTAATGACGGTATCGGTTTCTTGTTCGGGCCATTAGCCAAACAAGACTCGCTAGGATTTATCTTTGCGATTCAGGTGTTACCAGTGATCGTGTTCTTCTCAGCGCTCGTAGCTGTGTTGTATCACCTTGGTATTATGAACTGGATCATTAAAATTTTGGGTGGTGGCTTACAAAAGCTGCTGCAAACGTCACGACCAGAGTCGCTTTCAGCTACGGCAAATATTTTTGTCGGTCAAACGGAAGCTCCTTTGATCGTAAAACCGTTTATTCCAAAAATGACGCAATCAGAGTTGTTTGCAGTTATGGTAGGCGGTTTGGCGACAGTGGCAGGCTCCGTTATGGCGGGCTATGTGGCGATTGGTGTTGAGCTTAAATATCTCATTGCCGCGAGCTTTATGGCAGCCCCTGGTGGTTTCTTAATGGCAAAAATGATTGTGCCAGAAACTGAGAAGCCACACGAAAACCTATCTGATGTAGATAGTGGTGATGATAAACCAGTAAACGTAATTGATGCAGCAGCATCAGGTGCATCAAGCGGTATGCACTTAGCACTGAACGTAGGTGCGATGCTACTTGCGTTTGTGGCACTAATTGCGCTACTAAACGGTTTACTAGGCAGTATTGGTGGAATTTTTGATTACCCAACACTGACGCTACAAGAAATTTTAGGCTACGTCTTTGCCCCTGTTGCTTGGCTACTTGGGGTACCTTGGTCGGAAGCCGTGACGGCAGGTAGTTTTATCGGCCAAAAACTGGTAGTTAACGAGTTTGTTGCCTACCTAGATTATATGAATTATCGCGATACGTTGAGCACACACACTCAAGCGATTGTCACATTCGCTTTATGTGGATTTGCTAACTTATCGTCGATTGCCATCTTACTAGGCGGACTTGGTGGTATGGCCCCAAGTCGTAGAAAGGATATCGCTCGCCTAGGGCTCAGAGCAGTGTTAGCAGGGTCTATGGCTAACCTCATGAGTGCAGCAATTGCAGGTTTCTTCCTCTCGCTAGCTTAGAAACTTATTGAGATAAGCCGCAGTTGCAAAACAATTGGTTGGTTGCTTTAAGGGGTTAAAGTGACCACACTAACTTGAACGATACTTCACCAAAGGGCCTTTTAGGCCCTTTTATCGTTTCTGAGAAACGCTTTTTTGACCGCCCTTTGTTAAGGGGCCTGCACCTCTCATCTACGACTCCTTTATCGCTTTTGCTGGAAAGACCTTTTCCTGTAGCCCAGTCACTAGACTCACTCCAAGCAAAACTAAAATACTGCCAAGGATTGTGTTAGCACCTATTTGCTCTTGCAAAAATAGATGTCCCCATAAAATCCCAAACACAGGAATTAAAAAAGTAACGGATAAAGCAGACGCAGCACCGAGATCTTCAACTAACTTAAAATAGAGAATATAGGCAACACCTGTGCATAATACGCCAAGTCCGACTACCGCACTTATCTCTGTAGTGTCAGGCATTTCTCTTATTGGCATAAACCAAATAAAAGGCAATACTAATAGCGCAGAGCCCCATAAGTTACCATGGGCATGATTAAATGCGCTCATTTTTGGTGCCGTTTTGGTGTAATGAGAGGCCACTGCATAGCTCAGAGTCGCACACAGGGTTGCAATAATAGGCAGCCATGCGCCCTCATCCAATACTGTGCTATCCAACCCAACTAGCGTGATAACACCTGCAATCCCAAACCCACAACCTAGCCACACCGATTTTTGAGTCGGCACTCTTAGCCAAAACACGCTGATTAGCACACCCCAAAATGGTGCGGTTGAATTTAAAATTGAGAGCATAGAAGCATCTAGCGTTTGCACGGCATAAGCAAATAGCATAAAAGGTAATGCTGAGTTAAACAGCCCGAGGATTAAAAAGTGCTTTTTGTACCGCCAAAAATGTAAATTGCGCTTTAATACTAAAGCAACCGCGGCGAGCGTTAGCGCTCCAAATAAGACTCGAAATTCAATGAGTACAGCAGGACCAAGAACACCAGCAGCTACTTTCATAAATAAAAATGAGCCACCCCAAATTGCAGCAAGTAACACCAAACCAAGAAACCCTTTCACTCCATACTCCAAGGTTAATATTAATGGAGCTTTACCTTACGCCGATATATAAATACAGCACAAGCCATTTTTGGTATTGTCATTAGGATGTGTTTAACTTTCTTTAAGAAAGAGGGAAAGGCTAAAACTTAAGGTACAGAATGAGACTCGCGTTTTACTCAATGATAGTCGCTTTGCTTCTCCTCGCCGGGTGCAGCAAAAGGCAAACTTTAGTGCCAGCAGAGCAAATACAATTGACTCAGTTGCCGGTTAGTCTCGCACAACTTTCAAGTGACGCGGCGCTAACCTTACTACTCATTGACGATCATTTACTACAAGTTTGGGATAATCAAAGCCAACAACTGATTAAAGAAATTGAGGGAAGTAAATACCAACTTACTTTTCATGACGCTTTAATAGCACCGAGCAAACGCAGTATTCTGAGTATTTCGGACACCCAACTCAACATCTGGCAATTGCATTCAAACGAAGTTGTCAGTTATTCATTACCTAAGTTTGACTCATTTATTCGCGTTACTAAGGCTCTGTGGTCAAGTGACGAAGAGCTTATCGCGCTTGGCTACAATGATGGTAGCGTACTACTTTTGAGTTTAGACGAGCGGATCATCACCAGAATAAACCTACATGAAAGCAGCATTACACATTTGATTTTTAATCGTAACTTGACCTCGCTCTACTCTGCTTCTTTAGACGGTCACGCCAAAAGGCTTGAGTTACAGAGTAAAGAAGTCACCGTAGATTATAAGCTGCCTCATCGTATTACCAGTTTGGCATTGTCACAAAATGAAAACTGGCTGTTCGTATCTGACGCACTGCAAGACCAAAAATTCATTGATACTCATACAGGTGAACAAGTGTTATCTCTATCCTATCCTCAGCGCTTCAAATTTTTTCGTGGTGCACAGTTTGTCGCTGACGACAAATTTCTGCTAACCACTTCGTCTAAGGAATATATTTCGTTATGGGAATTAGCGTCGGGAAAAGAGGTTGTCAGTTGGCCAATTGCACAACTGAATCTGGGCAGCACCGTTTATGATCTTCACATCTCAGATAGCAATATGCTTACGACGATAAGCTCAGATGGGGTACTGGAAAAGTGGGCCTTAACACCTATATTGTTTGATAATTAAATATTTGGCTAGACAAGATTACTCTTGCCTAGCCAAAGGCACTACTGTTTTAGCTGTGCTTTTGCAGCCTCAACCTTTTCAAAATCAAGACCTAATTCGTTAACAGCTTCTTTGATCAATGCGGGATTTTGCATTATCAAAGCCATCAACTGTTGAAGCTTTTCAGGTGGAATACCTAGTTGTTGAATAGTCGCCATCGCCATCATTGGATTTTCAGTCAACTGGGTAAATACCGCTTGGATCTGTTCATCCGAAATATTGTGCTCTTTAAGTAATGCAATGATTGGGTTCATTTCGTTTCCTAACTATTTTTTACTAATCGTGCGGCGTAAAAACCGTCAAACTCTGAATTTACTCCTGGAAGTAAACGTAGTGAGTCTTCTAACTGCCAATTGGGGTTATTTTCCAAAAAGCGCTCAACCTGCAGCTCATTTTCAGAAGGAAGAATGGAGCAAGTTGCATACACCAGTTTGCCGCCCACTTTACACATTTGACTGTAGCGCGCCAGAATATCGGTTTGCAAAGCAATAAGTGTGTCTAAATTTTGCGAATTCAAGTGCCACTTTGCATCTGGATTCCGCTTTAATACACCAAGACCTGAACACGGCACATCTAATAGCACGCGATCAAACTTCTCTTTTTGGCGCTTAATGGTTTTATTATTTTGAATAACACGCGTTTCAGCAACATGCACACCTGCACGTTTCGCTCGCTGTTTTAGTGTTTCAAGCTTATGTTCGTGAATATCCATAGACAACAAACGACCTTTATTCTCCATCAGCGCCGCTATATGCAAACTCTTACCACCAGCACCTGCACAGGCATCAACCACTTTATGACCAGGTTTTATTTCTAAAAAAGGTACAATCTGCTGAGAACCTGCATCTTGCATTTCAAACCAACCAGACTGAAATGCTTGAGAGCGGAACAGATGGCTATTGGACTCAACTTTTAGCGCGACATGAGAGTCAAGCGCCACGTGTGAAACCTTGATCCCTTCTTTTGCTAAGGACTCTGTCACTGTTGCAATATCGCTTTTTAGGCTATTTACTCGCAAATATTGTTGAGCACTTTGATTTAGCGCGGATGCAACCGCAGGCCACTGCTCACCCAGTTGCTCATTTGCAACCTCATTCAACCAATCAGGTAAAGATAAACGAACAGCTTGAGGCGCCTGCTCGATTAAACTTTGTAGCTTTTCCAGATTATAACGCTCAGTATCCAACCATTCAGGAAGCGGCTGCGCTGTAACAACTTGGCAAGTTAACCAGTAACCAAAGCCATCTAGCGGCATTTCTTCATGCTCAAGTAAGTAAGCCAGTAACCGCTTAAAACGAAAGATATGGTAATAGTTACTCACCACATACTGCCTTTCATCAAGGCTCCACTGAGGGTTATTCTGTAGCAGTTGAGTTAATGCTTTATCGGCATGAAGAGAAGTATCTAGTACATGTTCAATGCACTCAGACAGAGTTTGAACTAACGAGCGAGTTACAGACACAATATGGTCTCGATTATTGCTAAAACACTATTTTAGCGCGCATACCAAGGGGCTTCAATTGGAGTTTATGATATTAGCTAAAATTAAGGTAATGAATCGAAGCACACAACAATATGCGACTTCGATTCATTTTTACATTATTACAGCCAGTCGATTATCGGCTTAAATATCCAATACGGTTGAGCTCATCAGCTCGGTGACGCAATGGGTCCTGAATACGACACATCCCCTGCCCTTGTTCAATAAACTTAGCGAGCGCCTCATTTTCTTGATAGTCACCAGAATCATTGCAAGAGTCTGGTAGTAATCTTGCTTTTAACACCTGAGGGTCCAAGTTACTCACACCAGTTTCAGTAGCAAGCTTTACCTGCTCATTTATCGCGTATGATGTTGCAACTGGTGTTGTCCAAGAGGAGCCATACAAGGCTTGCTCTACACCATAGCGCATACCAAGCACATCAGGTTCCATTTTAGGTGTACTATTTTTTGCCGTGCTGTCGTATGGGTCATAACCAACATTAATGTACAAATCAATACTTTCATTGCCAACAAAACTGTCTGGCTGCTCTACATAAACCTGTTGCCACTCAGACTTTCCAAATGGCTGGATAGTCGTGTTTTTTGCTAAAGTCGAATACTGATATACCCGAACTCGATTACTAAACGGCATGAGATCCAAGTCATCCTTGCTTGTCACAGCATCAGTATTACCAGCATGAAATGCAAGCGCTTTGGGTGAGCTAAATATTGCCTCATAAACAGGCTTCAAAGCATATAAAAATTCAGTAGCTTTTGCGCTATTCAGCTCTCCCGCACACGCATTCTGCTCCCATGCGATATACACATCTTGTAGCGTAAAGCCACCCGAATAGTTAATAAATTCAACTTCATTTGCTTCAATGATATCCGCCGTCAGCGAGCTTGCGGCACTTGCCATGTAACTGGAAAACTCGCCAATATCTTGCGCACATAGAGCGTTTTTATGCTGAATAAAAGGTGAGAAAGACTCGGTATCAATAACAACAAACTCTGTCTCAGGGTTATGCTGAGCAAGATAACCAAATACCTTAGTGCCATGACTATTAAAATTGCGCTTTGTAACCCTATCAGCAGTATCATCAGGCACGACAGCTCTATATTTGACAGCGAGATCAGATAACCACGCGGCGGGTAAAAATGCAGGCTGTGGAGAATCGAATTTGTCATCCGTAAAGGCAAACTGATTGACTTCTGTTAATAACTTAACCCCCAGCTTTGAAAGGTTTACCTCAGGATTATCCGCGATAAAAGTTTTGGATTGGGGATCATACTTAAAAGCAGCCTTGACTCGAGAGCGGTATCTCAGCGCCGTATGAAAGTCCATTCCATAATCCAAAACGAGTAATGTTTGCGATGGTTTTGTCCGAGATTGGTCAAACACTCCGTCATTAAACTTTACATTGACGATAGCGCACATTTCATGGGTCGCTGTCGTATCCGTACAGTCTATGCCCTGCGAGGTTATGAACTCAATTGCATCAGAGACGTACTGTTTGCCCTGCTGTTCAATTGCATCCATAAACACACTGGGATCGGGCTCAACTATAACAGGATCTGGCGGCGGTTTAATTGGATCCGGTACAGGTTCATTTGAATCACTCCCTCCACCGCAACCAGAAACAAATAACAAAGACGAAACGGCAATTAAAGTACCTGTTATTTTAACCATAAAACCTATCCTTAGAATGGTGCTCGATACATTATATTTTGCCTACCAAGCAAAATATTCAAACACAATAAATTAACAAAAAATTTTCTTAGCGACTATATCATGGATTGTCAAACAGGCACCATAAAGTAACAAATTAGTACAAAGTCCTAATTAGCTACTAGTTTAGATACTGCTGACGATTCAGTTCATCAATACGATGCTTCAATGGATCTTGAATTCTACATACACCTTCACCATCACGAATAAATTGAGATAACTTAAAGTTGATGAAATAGCCACCATTGTCAAAACACTGATTTGGTAACAAAGTCTGTTTTAACAGTGCAGGGTCAAACCAAGTTATTTGCTTATCAAGCTCAAGTTGAGCTTGTGTCGCAATCGCATAGGAAGTGGCGATCGGCGTAGCCCAAGAGGACGATGGAAATTCCCAATCTGCACCGTAGCGCATTCCATAAACATCGGAAGCCATTTTCGGCGTGCTATTTTGTTCCCAGAAGTCGCTTCTGCCATAGCCAAAATTTACATATAGATCGATATACTTATCTCCATTAAACTCAGATGTATGATCTACAAAAACCTGTTGCCAATTTAAATCACCTGTAGCCGTTATATTGGTGTCCACTGGACCGGTGGTGTAGGACATCACGCGTACCCGGTTAGGATACTCAGTCACATCTAACGGATTCTCACTGCTACTGGCGCCAATCGCACCGGCATGAAGGCCCAGCACTCCGTGGGTATTAAACAGTACATCATAAATAGGCTTGATACTCTTAACAAATTCGGTAGCGGTACTATTGCTCAATTGGCCTTTACATGAGCTAGCAGACCAAGCATTACGGACATCGGCTCTTTCAAAGCCGCCGGAATAGTTTATATACTCAACACCATGCTGCTCAATAACATCGGCTCGTAAGGAATTAGCAGCCCTTTGCATTTTGGCATGTAACCCTTCGATATTGCGGCTGCAAAGTGCATCTTTGTGATTGATAAATGGAGAAAAGCTCTCAGTATCAACAATGACAAATTCGGCATCGGGATTGTGTTGTGCTAAATAACCAAAAACCTTAGTTCCATGACTAAAATGGGGCTTTCCAGTTATATGGTCATATTTATCATGTTTCGCTATCGAAACATATTTAGCAGCTAACTCTCCAAGCCATGCTGCAGGCAAAAAGCCACTTTCGGTATACCCTGTCTCGTCATTGAGATAGGTAAATCCGTCAAGCTCAGTTAACAGCTTTTTTCCTAACTTTGAGATAGTCACCGATGGATTATCAGCCACAAAAGACTGACTCTGATGATCATATTTATACGTCGCGATGACTCGGCTTCGATAACGCAAAACCGTTTGCAAATCCAAACCATAATCTAGCACTAATACGGTCTGCTGAGGTTTAGTTCTTTGTGGATCATAAGTACCATCATTAAAATGAACAGTGGTAGAGTCACACATTGGGTGTGATTGTTCGGCCAAATCACAGACAATATTTTGCTCCGTCATCCAGTTAATTGAATCTGAAATATATTGTTGAGCAAATGGTTTAACAGGATGAATAGTGGCATGACTTGACGCTACATATAAAGCACTCAATAAAAAAACAGCTTTTGCGGAGTTACCCATTACAAAGTCCTTCTTTTTAATATCTTGATTTACGATGAAGTAAGTTAAAACACTATTTTATGACTGCTTTTTAAATAGCTTCTGTACAATTAATATGGTTTCATCTACGCTTTTCTTGCGATTGATAATTGCGCCAAATTGATTGGCATAAATTTTTCTGATATCAGTGTGAAAATCGTCGTAATATCCAAGTTCCATCATTACAGTCTCCGGAGAATCAATCACTTGCTTATCTCCATAGGTAGCAATAGAAGCATAAACCAAATCTTCAAGATCTAGGTCTCTGCGCTTTTCAATCGTCTCACCGTTTACCAGCTTAGCATTTAATGCTCGTGCAACTTGTCCAGTAGCCTCATACAGAGGCCCCGGCTCCCCCGCTTTGGCAAGTTCATCTAACAAACGAATTGAAAACACTCTAACTAACGCTTGTTGTTCACCAAATGTCTTTTCAGCGTGCTCATAATCCACAAGGCTTTGCTTTGCAATTTCAATCATCTTAGCGTCATGCAATAAGTCTTGCATTTCTTCGCTAATAAAAGAGGCTGAATTAAACTTACCCACTGACAATTGCATTCTCTCAAAAGCGGTTAGTAGTCGAACCTCAGGGGTGGCAAGTTTAGAATCAGCTTTAGGTAACTTAGTATTGATTTCATTGATAAGCTTTTTGTCTAACTCATCGAGTTTACTTAATTTCACTTCCTCACTTTTAGTGAGAACTGTTGTTGGATTATTTCTTGCCTCATTTTCCGCCCCAACTTCTGCAACAGAAAACAAGTTAAACTTAAAAGCTGCCAGTGCTATCACAGCGACCAAACT
>NZ_JAKEVK010000006.1:0-57315 GCF_022398435.1 Pseudoalteromonas sp. Isolate6
ATATTGATTTTTCTTTTGCATTGATTGCAATGATATTACTATAAGAAAAAATTCAGGGGTAAAAATGTCCAATAAACTAAAACTATCAGTGGTTGCCGCATCAGTGTGTGGCGCATTAGCGATGACAAGCGCTCATGCTAGTGTAAACCTAAGCTCAGAAGTGAAAACAGGGATTAACGGGTTTGAGTACAAATCAACTAACCACGCTAAACCAACAAACCCCATTAAAGCAGAAAGTAAGCACTATTATATCGTTCGATTAGAAGGCAATGCTTTGGCGAAAACCAAAGGCGCAATCAATTCAGAACGAAGCGGCAACGGTCTGATGATGCAATCTCAAGCCGTTAAGACGCAGAGGCAAGCCCTTGCTCAGGAACGTAATTCATTCTCGCAAAAACTTTCTCAAACTATTCCTGGAGCTCAAATCGATCGTCATTATGATGCAACGATGAATGCGGTTGTTGTTAAATCAGAAAAGGATATATTTGAACAACTTAAATCATTACCTGGTGTAACGCGCGTATTTAAAGAAGAGCGCTATCACGCTCAGATGGACTCATCGCTTTCTTTAATCAATGCACCTGTAGTGTGGGAAAAGCTTGGTGGTGACCGAAATGTTGGTAAAGGTATTCGAGTAGCAGTTATTGACTCTGGGATTACTCCGACTAATCCTATGTTTGACGACACTGGTATGGAAGCGCCTACAGACGGCTTACCATCAGACGATTACTGCCGAAAAGTGGATACCTCATTCTGTAACAACAAACTAATTGTAGCCCGTTACTCTGTACCTACTTTTGAACAACCTGACTTTCAAACTTTTAGCCCATTAGACCTTGACGGTCACGGTACTCACGTTGCGGGTACTGCGGTAGGTTCAGCGGTAACTGCTGACTATAACGGTAATACCGTTGAGTTGAGTGGCGTCGCACCAGGCGCGTACCTCATGAGCTACAAAGCTCTATATGAAGAGGGCGGCTCTAATATTATGTTAATTGAGGCGTTGGAGCACGCATTAGAAGACGGTGCTGATGTAATCAACAACTCTTGGGGTGGTGGCTATGGTTCACACCCTGAAAATAGTGCTTATGCTGAAGTTTTTGAAAATATCAGAGCAGCGGGTGTTGTTGCAGTTGTTTCTGCTGGTAATGGCGGTGCTGGCGCTAGCACCATTGGTGGTCCAGCTAACCTTGAATCAGTTATTTCGGTGGCAAACACTCAGCACGGCCGTATCTTCACTACTGGCATGTCATTAGACGGTGGAGAAAATATTCTTCACGTAACGAGTTCAGATACAGAACATAGTACGGTTATCTCTGCTAAACCAGTAGCAGCGGAAAAAGTTGATGCAGAGAATGTAACTGGTTGTCAGCCTTTCCCAGCTGGCTCTTTCACCGATGCTTTTGCTGTAGTGTCTCGAGGCGATTGTAATTTCTCAGTTAAAGTTAAAAATGCTGCTGATGCCGGTGCTAAAGCTATTGTTGTTTATAATAATCGCGTAGGTACACCTTTTGTGATGGCGACCGCAGGCGAAACCCTTCCTGCATTCATGGTTAGCCAAGAAGATGGTGAAGCGATTATTGCAGCCGCTTCTGCAGACGGATTTGATGGTAAGCTTGCCGTTGACGGTGTAAATCGTACCGCGATTAGTGAAGCTGCTCGTGATTCAATGCGTGAGTCTTCGTCACGAGGCCCTAACGGCGATCCATCTATCTTTAAGCCAAACGTTGCAGCGCCAGGCACTAATATTCTATCTGCGCACTTGGCGGTAGACGGTGTTGCGAATTTCGCTGAGCTTTCTGGTACGTCAATGGCAGGTCCACACATTGCCGGTGCTGCAGCACTTCTTAAGCAGCAATATCCGGACTGGAGCCCTGAAGAAATCAAATCAGCATTGGCCAATACCAGTGTTACTGAAGGTTTGAAGAAAGAAGATGAAGTGACTCCGGCTGACGGCTTTGATGTTGGTGCAGGACGCTTTGATTTAGATAAAGCATTTAACGCAAAAGTGACTTTCTCTGAGATGGGATTGTCTGAAACTCAATGTATTGAAAGCTGTGATTACAGCGTTACTGTGAAAAACATGACTGCTGAAGCAATGAACCTACACTTTAAGGGCGTTGCGATAGGTGGTGGTGTTGCTGTTAAGGATCTAACGTCTTCTGTCGAATTAGCACCTCGTGGTGAGGAAGGCGATGCTAAGTCAGCATCAATAACACTTAGCATTACGGGTTCCGATCTGGATGCATGGCAGTTTGGTCGTATTGAAGCGTACAATGATGCGGGAGAGCGTGTCGGTCACGTACCGCTTGCTGCATTTGCATCATCAACGTCTCTTCCTGGTTTAGCTGTGTCTACATCAGGGGCTTCAAATTCAGCAGAATTTGATGTGAATTTAGGTTTTGTGAATGATGTTATTGACGGTCAAGTTACTCTTGACTCAGTATTGCCTAGTTCACTTGAAGTAATCCCAGACAGCTTTAAGGTTTCTATGGATAATGGCAACCAAATCCTTGCTGGTGCAGATATTCCAACTCGCCACATTGCTTGGACAGGAAAGCTTGACAAATCATCTATAAAAAGCGCAATTGAGGCTGGAATAAATATTGACCTTAAAGCTCGAAAGGAATATCGACCAACCTGTGAAGATTCGTGTGATGATTCAGATTTTAAATTTAACTTAGCAAACATTGGTGATGGCTATACGTTCAAGTTAGGTGGTGTTGAATATAGTTATATTACGATCACCTCAAATGGCTTGATTGTTGCCGGCAATGGTTCAGCTAGTGGTACAGGCTCTAATGAAGCGATACCATCAGTTAATGGACAAAACGGTTTGATCGCCCCGCTTTGGGCTGACTTTGATCTTCAAGGGCCTGATG
The DNA here is from genome assembly GCF_022398435.1 of Pseudoalteromonas sp. Isolate6. Classification (NCBI taxonomy): domain Bacteria; kingdom Pseudomonadati; phylum Pseudomonadota; class Gammaproteobacteria; order Alteromonadales; family Pseudoalteromonadaceae; genus Pseudoalteromonas; species Pseudoalteromonas sp. Isolate6. The sequence continues at coordinate 2,883 of NZ_JAKEVK010000006.1, forward strand.
AAGCTGTTGGCGGTGCAGTTTATGTTGCACTTCTGTCGTTTGGGGACGATCCTGAAAACCTAACACACTACTTTGTAACTGAATGGGCTGACGCGAGATTATTCGAAGACACTTCGGGTGATGAATACACTTTCCAATCTTGGATCCGTCTAAATGGTGAAGAAGAGCACTTCTTCAACTATGTAAAAGTGCCAAAAATGCCAAGTAAAGCAACGGTTGGTATAGAGGATTCAAATGGTATTGTTGGTCTTCAGACGTATCACAATGGTGAAGGTACTGCGCCAGTTGCTGGACAAGTTATCGCTTATGAATATAACAAGGGTGGTGCGGTAAATCTTGGTGTTAAAGTTAAGCTTGCTGAAAATGCACATATCAAAGCAGGTGTAGCAGATACAATAGAGATGGATGAAGACACGTCATCTGAAGCTATTGATGTTTTAGCGAATGATGATGCTCAACATATTGACCTTATTCCTGTGACGCTAACGGTGAAAGGCAGCGAAAATCAGCGCGCGGTACAAAGCGTATCGTTTGCCAATCCTGAAGGTGGCTTTGATGCTGCAACACTAGCGGTTGTTGATGCTCCTGCTAATGGTGCTGTTGAAATCAAAGAAGGTAAAGTCATCTATACCCCTGAAGCAGACTTTAACGGCGTAGATAGCTTCACATACACAGCGAAGGCCGCTGGTGAAAGTACGTTGATGCTTGCACCAACCAAGGTAACTGTGAATGTTGCTGATGTTGCAGAGGCTACGACACCACCAGTAGTGGAAGAGCCAGTTGAAGTTGGTACTGGTTCGTCGGGTTCATTTGGCTGGTTAGCTTTACTGGCAGCACCATTTGCGGCACTTCGTCGTAGACGCAAATAAAATAAGATTAACTTCTTTATAGTCAAGGCCCTACAATCTGTAGGGCTTTTTTTGCGTAGCATTCGAAAACTTGATGAAGTAAATTTCTTTTAAGCTCATGCTTTGCCGTTACAGTAAAAGCTGGGCTTGAGCTTATATCAGTTAGCCTTAATACTTGTTTACTATAAAACTGAGTTAATCGAAGCGGTATTGCTGATAGGTTGAAGTCAATAGCTCAACAAACTCCCGTACCTTTGCGGGAGTATATTGCTTCGACAAGTACAGTGCGTGGATAGGATAACTTTCATCGTGTAGTTCAGGTAGTAGCTGCACACAACTGCCCATAGTTAATTCATCTTTAAATGCCCATAGCGGCCCGTAATGCACACCAAGGCCAGCGTTTACCCAATTTTTTAGTACAGCAACACTGTTGGCGACGAGTTTACCACTTACCGCAACGGCTTCACGATGCAGGCCTTTACCGAGAATGAGCTGATCACCAAGCTTAGGTTTATTGTAAAAGATAAAATCCAGTTTGCTTAAATCGCTAAAGCGTTGTGGTTGTCCCATGCGCTCAATATACGCTTTAGAGGCCACCAAGACCCGTGGTACATGGCCAAGTTGTCGGCAGATCAAGGAGGAGTCATCCAGTTTGCCAATCCTAATTGCAATATCGATTTGTTTAGCCTTGAGATCTTCAAAATGACTGCCGAGTAGTAACTCAATATTGAGGTCTGGATAGGTGGTTATCATGGTTTGTATCACAGGAGCAATGAAGCGCTCGGCGAAGTCGTGTGGCGCTGCAACTCTTAATGTACCAGAAGGCAGTGTGGAGGTGCCTGAAATCGACTCTTCCAATTCTCTTTTTTCATCTAGTAATTGTTTTACGCCTTTATAGTACTCAAGCCCAACTTCAGTTGCGGCCGTTTGCTTAGTGGAGCGCTGTAAAAGTTTTACTCCTAATCGACTTTCTAAGTTTGCGAGTTTTCGGCTTACCGAGGAGGGATCGGTACCTATCACTTCAGCCGCAGATTTGAGGCTGCCAGATTCAACGGTAAGAACAAACAAATCTTCTTCAGTAATCGATTTCATAGCGGATGTAAAAAATGCAATTAGTAAATGACTAAAATCACTATACCTGTATCCCTTTCACCTAGCTACACTAAAAGTCGATTGAATATTGCAAGTAGGAGAAATAGGTATGTCTAAGCAGTTAACAGGTAAGGTTGCGTTTATCACTGGGTCAGCCAAAAATATGGGGAAGGATTTTGCTATTGCGTTGGCAAAGCAAGGCGCTGATCTTGTCATTCACTATCATAGTGCCCATTCTAAACCACAAGCACTTGAAACCCAGAAGGAAGTTGAAGCGCTGGGTGTTAGGACGACGCTAGTACACGGAGATGTCAGCAATAAAGCGCAGGTAATGAATATATTTGAGCATATTATTAGTGAGTTTGGCGCCGTGGATATCGTTATCAATAATGCCGGTACTATCAGCAAGAAACCGTTTGCTGAATATAGCGAGGAAGATTTTGACAGGCTATTTGGGATCAACTGTAAAGGGGCATTTTTTGTGATGCAAGAAGCCGCTAAACATATTCGTGATAACGGTCGGATCATTAATATGGGCACTTCGCTATTGGCAGCATTTACTGGAAATTATGCGCTCTACGCTGGCTCAAAAGCACCACTTGAGCACTTCACTCGTGCGCTGGCAAAGGAAGTCGGACATCGAGGTGTGACCGTCAATACGATTGCACCAGGTCCAATTGACACTGACTTTTTCCATGGCGAAGAAAACGAGCAAACCGTTAATTATTTGCAGTCTGCAAGTGTAATGAACCGACTAGGGCAAGTAGACGATATTACCCCTGCAGTGCTTTATCTTGCGTCGGAGCAATCACGCTGGACGACTGGACAAACCTTGTTTGTTAACGGAGGCTTTGTCACTCGTTAAGTATGCTATTAGGGCACAAGTTGGTTAGGCGGTTTGTGCCAACGTTTTGTTCGCCAACAAGATGGTAAAAGTGGTGCCATTTCCGGCTTTGGAATTAACTTTTAAGTCACCTTCTAAATGTTTTTTGACGAGATTATAGGTGACGGAAAGTCCAAGCCCAGCATGACCATGTTGGCGAGCTGTGGTGTAAAAGGGCTCAAAGATCCGATTTAGGACCTCATTACTCATACCGACGCCTTCGTCTTTGACTCGAATAAATATTTTGTTGTCAGTGATCTCTAAACGAACAGCAGCAAATGGCTGGGTGTCGCTATCATTACTAAAACCATGCACTCGGGCATTCTCAAGCAGCTGCAACAAAATTTGCTGTAGCGCCTTAACGTTGATTTTGACCAGTTGTTCCAGTTTTCCTGTTGCGCTAAATTCAACGCGCATCTTTAACTGAAAACGGGCCGTTTGTTCGCAATAATTGCGAATAACGGCTTCTAGGTCGACAAGTTGCTCGACGTCAGTTTCTTGCTCTGCGGAGATATTCTTGAACTCTTGCACTAGCTTTGCCGTTTTGCCGAGATTTCGCTCTGCGATAGACAAACCAGAATCCAATGCTGCCATAATTTCTAAAAACTCAGCGTGCGACAAACGCTGCGCTTTCATGCCGGTTTCCATCGCATCCACTTGCTCTTGGCAGGATGACACTGCGGTAATCGAGACACCAAGTGGAGTATTTACCTCGTGAGCCAATCCTGAAACTAAACTACCTAGGCTTGATAATTTTTCCGCCTCTACCAGTTGCTGGTGGATCACATGGATGTGGCTAAGGAGCTGGTTGATGGCAAGGCTAACATCAGTCAATTCATTGTGGTTATCAATGTCGATACGTTTTTCGAGACTCGAGCTCTCAATAATGTGATTGATTTGCGAGCGAATATGATTGATTGGATGTTGAATAGAGCGATATAAAGCGAAGCCAACGGCGATTAAGCTCACCAATACAATCACAGAAAAAATAATGAGCAACAACTTCAGTTGGCTAAATTGTTGCTCAGTTTGCTCCACAATACCGAGTGCGACGTCATTTTGTACCTCGGTGAGTGCTTGTAGTGATGCAGTTAACGGATCGAACTTTTCATAGAGTGCAGTAACAAACTGATGTTGTGGAATTGCTAAAAATGTCCCTTGATTTATCGCGCTTTGGAGCGAGGCAATATGCGTAAATACGGCCTGCATTTGGAACTCAATGAGTTCAACTTTGACTTGCTCCGCAGTCACCAAATATGTGTTTAGATAGCTTTGCCACGCGTCGTTCATGACCCGAGTTGCATCTGCTATTTGCAGCAGCACCTCGTCTTTGGAGACCAACCCTGCACGATACTTATGAAGTATGTCGACAATCTGAATCGCACCGTGATCTGATACTTTTTTTATTTGAATAAGCGGCACAACACGATCGGCGTATAGAGATTCTACTTCTGACTCAAGGTGAGCGTAACGGTTAAAAGCATATCCGAGCAGTAAGGCAAGCGCAATGACGGGAAACACAATTAGCAGCCATAATTTATGGCGAATATTAATTAGCTCTAGCACTACAGATAACTCATTTTTTGCATATCAACTTGAAGTATAAGTGCTGTTGATAATGTCGCCATTTTTCGTGGTGAAAATTAAAAAAGCATAATGTGCGACTTGTGTCGCACTTTTTTGTTTGTTAATGTGTGACATATGTCGCAGTTGTGAGAAAAACAATGAAACCTAACTCAACCGAACTAATCGTTTTAAAAATCCTTTGGCGTGAACAGCCAAAAACGGGTAAAGAAATTCACACAGAAATAGGATCAAAGCTCAGTTGGAGCTACTCATCAACTCGAAAAACTCTTGAGAGAATGTGTGAAAAGGGTTATCTCGCCGAGCAAATGCAAGGCAATAAAAAAATATACTCAGCTGTCCTTGCTAAGGTACCGACTCTCGCACTTTATGCCCAAGAGTTTGCAAAGCAAATCATGGAGTTGGATGAGCCTCTTCCAATCGCTATGTTTTCAGATAGTAAGTTAATTGCAGCGGATGAATTAGATGAATTAGAAGCCATGTTAGATGAGTTAGCTAAGACGCAAGGTGATGAAGAGTAAAGTATGGAACTGATATTACTTTCGGTCTTGCTGTGGGTGGCGCTTAGTGGCTTAACGTACGCACTTGGAGTGAAATTTTCCGCTCGGTATATACAGAATAAAGGACTTTGGTGGGGCGTGCTGGCAGTGACTTTTGTGCCTTGGATCCCACTTGAACACATGGAGCAACACAACGCCATTCCAGCCGTATTGTTTAATGCCAATTTACAACAATTTGCAGAGCCGCTGCTGGCAATGACGAAGCGCACTCAAGTTGCGTCTGACTGGCTAAACCTGACGCTTATGGCTGTATTTATGGTCTATTGCGTTGGTCTCATCACTCATCTTTTGGTACTTGGGCGACAGTTTTGGCGAGTAAAACGCCTTTGTAGTACTGCTTCAAAAATAAAACTCGGAACACGGAGTTGCTATCAATTGCCAATTACTTGCTCTCCTTTTGTGTTCGGACTGTGGCAACCCAAAGTGTATTTGCCGGTGGAATTTGACACGCTGCCAGAGGCCGAGCAGCAGGCGCTTATTCTGCATGAGTTAACTCATATAGATAAAGGCGATCATATTGCTGTCGTAATTTGGCGAATACTCACGACGCTTGCTTGGTTTAATCCATTTATTGCAAAAATGGAACTGGGCTTTATTCGAGCGATGGAATATCGCTGTGATGAGGTGACGATAGCGAAGCACAGCCTAGAGCCCTTGGCTTATAGCAAAGCATTAATGAACTCTTTAAAACGAGCTGCTGCTCCGCCGGAAACGATGAATATGACAGCAAGTTTTGCGTCTAACTCATTGACCTTAGATGACTATAAAAAGCGTTTTAGCGTTATTCTTAAATCTAAAAAGAAGCCAAGTAATCTTGTGTTGATAGGGGTTTTTGTGTTGCTTAGTTCAGGTTTAGCCTATGGCAATATTCAATGGACAATGGGAACGGCAATGGTGAGTAAAACATGGACATACCCGGTCGTCACCCCTGAAATAACATCAAGGTTTGGACATGTATCGAACTTTCGTCACAATAAAGCACATCAAGGACTGGATTTAGCTGGCGGCGTTGGTGAACCGGCGATGGCGGTTGCCAGCGGTATGGTCACGATTGCTGATGATAAAACCCTGCCTGAGAATTACGGTAAAGTGGTGTTGATCCATCATGACAATGGTTATCAAAGTCTCTACGCACACCTTGATAGCATTGATGTTGCAGTGGGTGAGCAAGTATCGCAAGGAGAAGTGATCGGTACCATAGGTGAAACCGGTCGAGTCACTGGTCCACATCTACATCTAGAAGCTCTGCATAACAACACGCGCATTGATCCGCTGACCTTATTGGAAAATTAACATGATTAAAAAGCTTTCTATCGCCATTGCAATGATGGCAACTTTTGGCTGCTCGAAACAACCAGAGCAGACTCATTCGGTCAATAAAGCGCAAGAGAACACCTTTGTTTTGGCGCAAGCAGAACAAGGCCAAGCTGTTGTACTTAATGGATCCGCTGAAGACTCAGTCGCGGCCCAAACCCAAATCACAGAGGAGTTAAAACCTGTTCAAGATATTCGTTTACTTGAACTTAAATCGGGTGAGAGTTTAGCGAATCTTTTAAGTGAGTTTGCATTCAGTGACCGCGATAGTTGGCTGGTGGAACAAGCCGTGAGTACGTGGACATCACTGACTAAACTCAAGGCTGGACAGTTAATAGAAGCAGAGCTTGTAGACGGACAAGTACAGCAGATCTGCTTTGAATATGCATTTGCACAGGTTATTGAGATTAAAAGAGTAGATGAACACTGGCATGCATCGCTAAGTGAGCTTGAAACCGTCACGCAAACAAAGCGCTTATCGACAAGCATAGATTCTAGCTTTTTTGTAGACGCCAGCAAAATCGGGGTACCCAATGACATTATCAATCAAAGTATTGTGGCCTTATCTCACCTTGTCGATTTTCAAAGAGAAGTATATGCCGGCGATCAAATTGATTTTGTATTTCAAGAACAGCAGCTTGTGGCAGCCAAAGAGTTACTCAAGCAAATCTCCAAACCTATAGAATTACAACATGTTGCGCTACTTTCAGGAAAAGAAAAATACCGCTTATACCGGTTTACTGATAATGGCGGAACGACCGCTTTTTACCACTTAGACGGTACCCTCGCACAAAGTTTTTTAATGAAAACGCCCCTTAACGGTGCTCGATTATCGTCAAACTTCGGTAAACGTCATCACCCAGTATTGGGCTACACCCGAATGCACAAAGGGATCGATTTTGGTGCGCCTGTTGGTACGCCTATTATGGCTGCGGGTTCTGGAAAAGTACTCAAAGCTGGGTGGGGCGGCAGCTTTGGTAATCGCGTAGTGTTAGATCACGGTAAAGGCTATCAAACACTTTATGCTCACTTAAATGGCTTTGCGAGCGGCCTCAAGGCTGGGATGCGAGTAAAGCAAGGCGATGTGATAGGTTATCTTGGTAATACCGGCCTGTCGCAGGCGCGTCACTTACATTATGAAGTGCATAAAGACGGAAAAGCCATCAATCCACTCACCCTAAAACAACCAAAAAATACTAAGCTAAATGACACGCAATTTGATGAATTTAGCGCGCAGGTTGCACAAATTACCACACTACTCGATAGCGAAAACACAAAGCTAGCTCACAATGATGGACAGTCGGGCAGCATGGGTAATGCCGATGACTAGCCCTGAAAGAAATCGCATTAACAGCCTCGACTTTATTCGCGGGGTAGCAATCCTATGTATTTTACTTATCAACATCGAAAGTTTTGCCTATCCCAATCCATGGGGCATTTACCAATATGGCTTTATGACGGATATAGACAGTGAGGTAAGGTACTGGGTTTATGTATTTGCTCAGGGCAAATTTTACGGACTGCTGGCGATGTTATTTGGCGCAGGTCTCACCATCATTCTTCAAAAACAGCCATTTGAATTTGCGATTAAATTAAGTGCGGCAAGGCTAGTGGCTTTATTTATACTCGGCCTTGTTCATGCCTATTGTATTTGGAGTGGCGACATTCTCTATCACTATGCCGTGATAGGAATGATTGCCACCACCGTCATATTACTTGGCACCCGGGCCATCAAAGTCAGCATAGTAATTTGTTTGGCGTTTATGTTAGTTGCAGGTTTTGGCAGAGCAGAGCGCACCAACGCCCAATACGATGCTTACCAAGCTGCACTCAATGTGGACGAAGTGTCTCGCACACGAGACCAGCAAAAAGCGATTAACCGGTGGCAGAATAAAACCGAACCACGGACACCCACTCATCGTACTTTGGAAGAAACGCCAAGCTTAACTGAGTATTGGCAGAAAAACTTTGACAGCTCACAAGTCCACAAAGGTAAGCTGTTTTATTCAAGTATTTTTTGGTCCACGCTAATGATGATGCTGATAGGCTCGCAGCTGTTTCAATGGGGATTGTTCTCAAAGACTAAGCTTAGCCCACTCACGGTTGTAGCGCTACTTTGCTTGATTGCGGTGTCGTGTTATGCCACTCAAGCTCGCTATTTTCATTGGCTACACAGTTCACATATCCCAGTGTTGTCTTACGCTAAACAAATGGTCATCGTACTTAACCGGGAGCTGCAAGCGATTGTTTACTTGGTTTTGTTATCTTTGCTATATAACCGTTGGTTGCATCGGTTCAAACCCCTTGAGGCGATAAATCAAGTGGGGAGATTTGCGCTGAGTAATTACATTGGACAGTCACTGTTATTGGTGGTCATATTTTATGGCTTTGGATTACATAATACGCTAAGTCGCAGTGAGCTCTTGTTCTTATGGCTTGCTATTATGGCAGTGCAGCTGCTATTAAATGTGATCTATGGGCGATTCTTTAAGGTGGGACCCGTTGAACGTGTATGGCGCAAACTAACAATTAAGTTATATGCATAATCGACTTGAATTTTTTACAAATTCGAACTTCATTCCTAAGCTAGTTTTGACCTACTATTGAAGTTGGCACGTTAGCTTGAGGTAAGGTATGGAAATAGAAATAACACAAGGATGGGATATAGAGTATGCGCAAGCGGCTGCTGAGCTTTATGTTGACGCGTTTGGTAGCAAATTCAAAGCCGCAGTGCCGGATCGCAATAAGCTGATCACTATTATCGCGAAGAGCTTCATCTCAGAATACTCTTTCGCTGCCTTTGCAGACGGCAAGTTAGTGGGGATTGCGGGCTTTCAATATGGCAAAAGCGGTTTTACATCGAATATGGGCTTTTCTGGACTTATTGACGAATTAGGTTTGCTAGGCGGGGTTAAAGCCGCAGCGGTGTTTACCCTATTTGAGCGAAAGCCTGCGCCCAATGAAGTAGTGATGGATGGTATCGCTGTTGCTGAATCGGTCAGAGGACGAGGTGTTGGCACTGCGCTTCTAGTGGCACTGCAGCGCTATACCAAACAAAGCGGGTTTCACGCATTACGACTTGATGTAATTGATTCTAACCCCCAAGCAAAAAAGCTTTACATGAGAATGGGCTTTGTTGCCTCCCATCATGAGGATTTTTCTTATCTCAATTGGTTAATTGGTTTTAGCGGGGCAACAACGATGTTGTGGCGCCCATAAGACTGGTTTCCTTTGCTGCAAAAAATAAACGTGAAAGATAAGCAGGCCTTAGACATTTGCTTTTGCTATGAAGTAACAAGTAAAATGCCGAACTTTACGCATAACCAGACATCGACATGACAGCAATAAACCCTGTATCGACCCTCCTTAATCATTTGCAAACCCAAGCAGTACCAAACGAGCTGAGGCGTCTATTTCATGGACGTGGTCGTTGCTATGAAGGGCTTGAACAAATCACCGTAGATTGGTTACAAGGTCAGCTCTTAATCTCTTTATTCAAGGAGCACGACGTTGACTTTATAGCGTCGTTAAAGCAGGCATTATTATCACTTGTGGAGACTGAAGCATTTAGCGAAAAACTCTCTGCTATTTTGCTGCAACATCGTTATTTGCCTGATTCAGATCTCGAGGTCTTGTATGGTGAATTAACCGCTATGCCTATCGTTGAAGAAAATGGACTTAAATATGGCTTAAAGCTTGGCGTAAAGCAGAACATGGGACTGTTTTTAGATATGCGTTTGGGTCGTGAGTTTGTAAAAGCTCAGTCTGCGGGGGCTCGGGTACTTAATCTGTTTTCTTATACTTGTGGGTTTTCCGTCGCGGCGATTGCGGGCGGTGCTGCCCATGTTGTGAATCTAGATATGGCAAAAGCGGCGCTCAAGCAAGGCCGAGTCAACCATCAACTCAATGAACACGACCTCAGCAAGGTATCTTTTTTAGGCCATGATTTATTTAAATCTTGGGGAAAAATACGTAAATATGGGCCGTACGACCTAATCGTAATTGATCCGCCAAGCTTTCAAAAAGGCAGCTTTGCACTGACCAAAGACTATCAACGTATTTTAAGAAAGCTTCCTGAGTTACTTACGCCAAATGCCCAAGTGTTGGCGTGTGTGAATTCTCCCGATGTTTCAAGCCAATTTCTGATTGATGAAATGACCAGAGAGGCGCCAACGCTCACGTTTGTTGAACGTTTACAAAACCCACCTGAATTTAAAGACATTGATGAGCAAAGCAGCCTCAAGTGTTTAAGATTTAAAGCAAGTTAATCTATTTCTTAGTACTTTAACTTGGATGTAAAAGTGTGAACTAATACAGATAACCATTTAGCATTGAAAAGCGACCATTCAGCAATATTCAGAGTGCTTTTCGACGCTAAATGCGTACCATGAACGTATTCAGTCACTATTTGTATTGATTATGGTCAATCTCACATTGCAGCGAAATGAACAATTCGCAATTTTAGCCATCGTTGCCGCAATAAGTTTTGCTATCAGTCTTACCGATTGGGTGCAGCGGGGCATGTTGTTGTCGGCAAATATCGCGCTTTCTTCTATTTTGGCGGTTGTGTTCCTCTACTGGTTACCGATGGTGATAAGTTACGTACTCATCATCCGTTTCAAGATAGGCAATTGGCCGCTGCAATATATCGGCTTTTATGGACTGATGGTAATGGGCTGTTTATGTTGGGGTGTACTCAGAAGTGGAATGTTAAATACCTATGCATTTTCACTGTTTGAGGCGCTAACCATCGCACTGCCTTGGTCTAGCGGTATTTTTGTGGTGATTAAGTTCTACCTTTCCCAAAAGTTGTTAAAACAAGAAAAACAGCTTCGCCAACTAGCTGAAATTAAGTTATTACACAGTCAGTTAAACCCGCACTTTATGTTCAATAGCCTCAACACAATTGCAGCCTTTGTACCAAATCAACCAGAAGCAGCACGGTCTTTGGTTCATAATCTCGCTGCGGTATTAAGATATTCATTAACGCATTCTGTGACAAGCGGAAAAATACCGAGCAAAGTGTCTGTTGCCGATGAGCTAATTGCACTAAATCAATGGTGCGAGATAGAGCAAAGTCGGTTTGGGGATGCGCTTATCATCGACTTTGATATCGACGATGCATTATTGAGCGAAGCAATACCGCCAATGATATTACAGCCGCTTTTAGAAAATGCAGTAAAACATGGCAACAGCAGGCCGCTTCACATTGAAGTAGTAATTAAAAAGTTAGCGAACCAGTTAGTGTTTAAAATAAGTGACAACGGGGTGGGCTTTAAGGAGCAGGACATATTGGGTTCGTCAGATGCGGGACTCGGCCTTTCGATCACGCGCTCACGGTTAAAGTTAGAAGAAAATACTGAACTTAGGCTTGGTAACGACCTGCACACAGGTGGTGCGGTTGTCAGCTTTTCACTTACACGAGGAGCAAAGGAATGTTGAACATTGCCATTGTGGAAGATGAGCAACCAGCCATTGATAAATTAACTGAACAACTTGGCCAGATCACCAAGCACAACTTGGTACTGACTTGTAACACGCCATTAGTATTTCTTGACGCACATCATGAGCTTGCGATAGATATTGTCTTTGTCGATATTAACTTGCCAGAATGCAATGGTGTTACTTTGGTCGAGAAACTTCAAGGGACGGGGTTTGCAGGTGCGATAATTTTTACCACGGCGTACAGTGAGTTTGCGGTTGAGGCCTTTACGCTCGGCGCTGTTGATTATTTGCTCAAACCTTATAGTACCGAACGATTAGCGTTGGCGCTATCAAGAGTCAATCGTGTTATCGCGACAGGATTCGCCGCTACTTTAACGAGTAAGGTGGCGGGGAAAACCTCACTAATTGATGTCAGCAGTATCGAACTTATCAAGCTAGAATACGGTCAAGCCATTGCGTTTAGTAATGGACAGCAATATCCCATTGATGGCTCCCTTGAGGAGATCCAACAGCAATTGCCAACACATTTCTTAAGAGTTCACCGTAATGCCATTGTAAACCAAAGCGCGATAACTGCGTTTGAACGCTGGGTTACAGGGGGTTACCTTGTCAAGTTGCGAGATAGCAATTTACAAGTTGTGACTAGCCGGGGCGGTGCAAAACTACTCAAACAACAACTGAGCAACATAGGGCTCAGCTAACTCAAAAAGGTAATAAAATGATGAAAACTATAATGCCATTTTCTTTGGTAGGGCTTCTTGCGGCCTGTTCAAACACGACTATACCAGATGTTAAACGTCAGTTTATCGATGATGGTCAGGCTCATCCGTTGGTTGTGGTGTTAGGTGGTAGCGAAGGGGGGAATACACTCGCTAATCCTCAGTGGAAACCATTTTTAGATGGATTTAATGATATTGGTGTCTCAGTAGCTGCACTTGGTTATTATGGCACCGAAAATACATCGAGCAGTGCAGCTGAATTATCTTTGGATGATATAGCCAAACGGATAAAAGCATTGAGTGCAGACCCAAAGATAAACCCAAATTGCGTAGCGGTGTATGGTTTTTCTAAAGGAGCGGAGCTTGCGTTATTACTCGGTGCGCACTTTGATGAGATAAACCATGTCGTGTCCGTTATGCCTAGTCACGTAAGCTGGAATGCTGTTAAAACCTTGTCTTCTCGCTCGAGCTGGACGCTTAGCGGTAATGCTCTGGACTACATTGATGCACCCCTGTTGTCATGGAAAATGCAAAAGGGGAACGTAACGGGAGAGTTTACACCTGCCTTTGAGGCTGCATTGGCAGAGGCAACGCCTGAAGCAATTGCAGCCGCTCGCATCCCGGTTGAAAACACCAATGGGCCAGTGCTGCTGGTCTCTGCCAAACACGATGAAATTTGGCCATCGTACAAAATGGCCGGATATATTGAAGCTGGTTTACGCGAAGCTAATTTTTCTCATCCATTTAAACATATCGCACTTAACTCGGGTCACTACAGCTTTAACAAAAAAGTGCAAACTGAGGTAAATCAATTTTTAAGCGAAACCTTGGTCGCACATTGCGCGAATAAGTAGTAATGAATTAACCTTGCTTTTATATTCTTGGTCGTTGAAAAATTTACCGAGCTGCAGGTAACGTTGTGTCTGCAGCTTTTAGTCGCTTTGTGTATTTTGCTGGTGTGATCTGAAAGATAGTTTTAAATTCGCGAATAAGATGAGATTGATCAGCGTAGCCGCAATCTAGCGCGAGTTGAGCGATGTTAATGTCAGGCGTTTCTCTCAGTTTTTGTTTAGCCAATCGAACTCTATAAATGCGAGCTAAATGTTTAGGGGTTATCCCACAATGTGTTTTAACTTGTCTCTCTAATTGCCGTTTTCCGATCGGAGTTTGAGCATATGCTTGCTCTAAAGGGGTCATTGAAACAATATGCTCAAGGAGTATTTGGGTATGTAGGATAGAATTGTGGCGAGGAATTGGCGTATTCAATATCGGCTCTAGTAGTCCAAGTAATGCTGTCAAGTTGGCACTAGTTTGCAGCGTGTTCAACAAGGGTAATATATTATTGGGATTTGCTATAGGATGTTGCAGCGTTTTCAGAAATGCCAGTCCCGCGGGTTTAAACCGTATCCCGAAAAAACATGCCTGTTCAGAATAGTTGACTTTGCTAGACTGAATGGCAATTGGTTGCAGATAAAAGGGGGCTGTGAGCGGATTGTCATTGAAGCTAACGAGCCCACGAAGAGGGAAAATAAATCCAGTTGCCCCGTCGCTTGGAAGCCAAGTTTCTCCGCGCTTATGTGATTGTGCAAGCCAGATAGCTTGCACATAGTTAGCGATTTCACCTGTTGGGTTTATTAATTCAAGTGTTAGATCTGTGCTCATTGAACTCTACATTTGGCTTAAACATTTTCACGATCCGATTCCAGCTGTTGATGGCATTAATAGCGATAGTTAACGTGGCCAGCTCTTTATCATCAAATTCTATATTGAGTGTTTGATAAAAAGCGTCGTCAATCATTTGTGCGTTTGTCAGCTTTTCACAAAGCGCTAATGCTAGTTTTTCTCTATTGGAGTATAGCGGCATGTCTTGCCATGCACTTAATCCAATAATACGATTAGTGGTCTCACCATACTCTAGTGCTTGTTTAGTGTGCATTGCAATACAAAAAGCGCATTGATTGATTTGTGATGCTCTAAGTTTAACAAGCTCCCAGATTGTGACTCCAAAAGTAGCGTGGGCCTGCTGTTTTAATAACTCCTCTTGTCCCAATAAGTGCTGAATAAGCTCAGGTGCCTGATTGAAGTAGTCTGCTCTTTTCATCTCTGAATCCTCATGTTTAGTGATACGTATAGTGTAATGAGGTGTAAGCGGTAAAAATTGAAAAAAAACGTCTTTGTAATAAAATTTTAAGGAGGGAACACACAACTCTACTTTAAAGGATGGTTGTTAAATAATGTGTGATGTAAACCTTGATCTAGCGCTTTATCATTTATCCATACTCAAAAAGATCTGGCTTCAAGCCAACAACACTCTCACAAATAAACAGCAGCAGGTAGAGCCAGTTAGTTTCGAATTATATAAAACGACTTTTGACATACTGGGCCTAAGTTTATCTCAAGCACATCAGTTACAGTTTCAATATGCACACGATTACGATAGTTTTATTGATGCAATAGTAACAATTGCTCAGCCAAGTAGTGAAAAGATAGCACTGCTAAAACACGTCACCTGCCAGATGCCTTGTCCCGACAGTTATCAAGAAAAAATAGCTGCAGTTCAGAATATGCCGGATGTACTCACTGAGGATGACCTGGAATGCTGGCGGGACAACGGTTATGTCATCGTTAAAAATGCAGTGAGTGCTGAAGGCTGTGCTAATGCGAGAAACGCCATCCAAGACTATTTAGAGATAGAGCTAGCAGATCCAAAGACTTGGTATAAAGTTAACAAAGGAAAAATGAGTCGCAGTATGGTGCATTTGGTACAACATAAAGCACTGGAAGACAATCGGAATTCGATGAGAATTCATAAGGCCTTTAGCCAGTTATGGCAGAGCGAACAACTGATAGTTTCAGCCGATCAGTGTGGGTTCAACCCGCCTGAAACTGTGCAATCTAGTTTTCAAGGTCCTGATCTACACTGGGATTTAGATTTCTCTAGGCAGCTTAAGTTTGGCACGCAAGGGATTTTGTATCTATCAGACACTGAAGAAAAGCAGGGGGCTACAACAGTTGTGCCCGGATTTCATACAAAACTAGAGTCATGGCTTGCATCTGCACCATGGGATCCATGTATACCAAATACAGAGTACTTACATCAACTGGGTTCCAAAGCGATTGCAGCCAATGCAGGAGATATGGTGATTTGGCACCAGTTTTTACCCCATGGTGGCAGTGCGAATACAGCAAACGCACCTCGTATAGTGCAATACATCAATATGCATCCATTCCCAGAAACGTAGAAAGTGAAAAAATCTCTATTTGGCTAAATTTTGTCTTAACTTGGCGGCGAGCAAACAGTAGTATGATTGTGAAGTTTGGGAGAATGTAGCAACTCACCACAAGGAAAAGCCGTCGATGCAATTAGCACAACTTAATATAGCCACCGCTAAATACCAAATGGATGCGCCAGAAATTCAATACTTTGTAGAAAGTTTAGACCGCATTAATTTACTCGCAGAGCAAAGCCCAGGCTTTATTTGGCGCTTAAAAGATGAAACAGGTAATGCAACAGAGATTAAGGCGTTTGATGATCCAAATATAATCGTGAATATGTCTGTGTGGCAGTCGGAGCAAGCGCTCAAAGATTTTATGTTTAAAACCGCGCATAAAGAATTTTTGGCTCGCAAAAAAGAATGGTTTCACCGCGCTGAACAGGAAACCTACGTGTTGTGGTGGGTTGAAGAGGGCCATATTCCGACGTTAGATGAGGCAAAAGAAAGACTCGATTACCTGCGTCGTTTTGGAGATTCGGCTTATGCCTTTACGTTTAGAAATAGTTTCACCGAACTAGACGTAAGGGAGAGAGAAGCTTGTGAAGAAGGTTAATCTAGTGCATCGATGAATTGCTAATCAACCCTACAGGGCTTAGCATAAACCATTTGTTGAGCTGTGTGATGTGGTGAATAGCAGTGATGTTGGTGGTACACTAACCGCAGAACATTATGTATGGATTTGACCAAAAATGCGCGCGGCACTAAGAAGTAAGATAATAGAAGTATGTGATAAAAAAATCGCACAAAAAGGAGATAACGTTGGCGTATCATTTTACGCTTTTTTTGCCAATAAAAACACGGACCCTACACTACTTATGGAAGCGGCGACTTGGTGGATACAAACTCACGAACTAGACCACTTCGAAAAGGCGCTAAAGATAAAAACGATGATTGAAAGTGGGAAATAGGTCTTCAAGGATATTGTCATGGGTCATCAATCAAGATGACCCTGCTGGTATTTATAAGGTGTAAAACGATACAAAAAATACGGCAACAGATGCAAGTGCAAACATTGTGTACTCAGTGATGGTTTGTTTGCGTTTCTCATCATCAGTTTTTGGGGCAGTTGCTATCATTAGCAGGCTGGTGATAAACATTGCTAGTGAATATAAACATAAGATTGATAAGGTAGCATCTGTAAACATATAAGCCTCGACTTGGTTCCACTCATTTTAACTACGTGCATCATGGTCACACAGATCAACCTCAATACACGTTTATTTAAGTTGTATTCGCTTCTAATTACAGTAAATTATACTGTGTTTTTAGGTGTTTCTGAAAGGAGTAAAAGATGCAAGTTGAGTATTTTGTGGTTGACGCATTCACGCGTAAACGTTTTGGTGGCAATAACGCTGCAATCGTTGAAGTTGAAAATTGGCTTAGCGACGCTCTAATGCAGCAGATAGCCATCGAAAATAACCTTTCCGAAACCGCCTTTTTGAAGCCAATTGGTAACAATCATTATGAGATCCGGTGGTTTTCTCCAATAACTGAAATTGACTTTTGTGGTCATGCAACGCTCGCCGCTGCGTATGTACTTTTCAATCACAAGGGAAAATCAGGTGAGATAAAATTTCAAACCCAAGAAGTTGGAACTCTCACTGTTAAGAAAGAGGCTGATGGTCGCATTGTGATGGAATTTCCGAGCTTAGCCCCTGAGTTAGCTGAAGCTCCCGACGTTCTATTAGAAGGGCTTAACGTAACACCGGCGCAGGTACTTAAAAATCGTCAAGCATACTTTGTGATTGTTGAGACTGAGCAGCAAGTTCGTAGTTGTGAGTACGACAGCGACAAACTGAAAATTCTTGCGCCTTTTGATGTTGTGGTGACAGCAAAAGGCGATGACGTTGATTTTGTGTCGCGCTACTTTTGGCCCGCCAATGGGGGCGATGAAGATCCGGTTACCGGCTCAATTCATGCTGGGTTAGCGCCCTACTGGGCAAAAACGCTAAACAAACAAAAACTTCATGCACACCAGGCTTCAAAGCGTGGCGGTGAGCTATTTTGTGAAGTGACTGATACGAATGTCATCGTGTCTGGGTTTGGTGTACTTTACGCAAAAGGGATATTCGAAATTGATGAAGAATAAGATTTACTTCATACAGGCAAAAGAAAGTGACTTTGATTATTTAGTGGCGCTGCGTAAAGCGACCATGGTGCCGCATTTAGAAAATGCAGGACTATTTTTGACTGAGGCTGAACATAAAGCTCGAGTATTATACGAATACTCGAGTTCACATTTGATATACGTGAATGAAAAGCGTGTTGGCTTGGCTAAGTTTAAGCAACGCGAACAAGACTATTACCTCTTTCAGCTGCAAATAGAGCCCCAGCAACAAGGAAAGGGTCTCGGTGCTCAAGTCATTAAAAGCTTGATAGAAACCCACTCAACATTGCCTTGGATATTGACCGTGCTTAAAGCGAATCCCGCGAAGCGTTTATACGAAAAGTTGGGATTTGTGCAGTTTGATGACGATGAGCATGAGTTTCATTTTAGGCGTGAACCTAATCCCTAAATTTAGTATTCTCTAGGCAATTTAAATTTAAAAGAGTTGTTATGGCAAAACAAATATGGGTTGATGCTGATGCCTGTCCCGTGGTGATAAAAGAAATGCTCTTTCGCGCAGCTGTGCGCACTTCTACCACGGTTACGTTGGTTGCAAATCAATATCTAAAAACGCCCCCGTCTCCTTTTATTCAAAAGCTTCAAGTCCCAAAGGGGTTTGATATTGCGGATAACGAAATCGTGAAGCGCGTTACTGAAGGTGATTTGGTTATTACCGGCGATATTCCACTTGCAGACGAAGTCATTGAGAAAAAGTGCACCGCACTCAACACGCGTGGTGAACTGCTGACGAAAGAAAACATAAAATCTCGCTTAAATATTCGTGACTTTATGGACACGATGCGTGCCAGCGGCGTACAAACTCAAGGACCACCGCCTTTGTCTCAAGCTGATAAGCAAAATTTCGCCAATCAATTGGATACTTGGATCACCAGAAACACAAAGGGGTAGGTATGGCTTACAAGGCAAGTTGTTTGTGTAAAGCGGTTCAGGTTGAGATCCGTGGGCCTATCAGCGATATCATTCATTGTCATTGCTCTTTGTGTCGTAAGTCTACAGGCACGGCTTATGCGACCAATGGTTTTGTGCTGTGGAGTGATTTTGTGATCCTAAGTGGCGAGGAGGCACTAAATATCTTCGAGTTTAAACCTGGAAGAAAGCGCCATTTTTGCAAACATTGTGCAAGTCCAATTTTTAGTTCGAACGAAAACGATCCAAAGAGGGTGAGATTGAGGCTTGGCATTTTGGACTCGGATATCAAAGAGCGGCCAATATCACATAATTTTGTCTCCTCAAAAGCCAATTGGGATGACTTAGATGCGCCGCTTCCTCGTTACGATGCATTTGAACCTAGCCGCGATTTATTGAAAACATTGAAAGGAAACTTATGACGGGCATTAGTGATTTATCTCAATTATTAAAAGACATTTCGCCGACACTTGATGAAACACCTTATATATTTTGTACAGTGCAAAAAAGCCTTGCTGAGTGCATGATTTTTGAACCAATTGCGACCTTTATGGAGCGCGAGGGGTTAACGTTGGTAGTCACCAAGCAAATGGCAGACGAGCACGGATTGGATTACAGCTGTGTGATGAATAAAATTACTTTGCAAGTGCATTCGAGCTTGGAAGCTGTGGGGTTAACTGCTGCATTTTCTAATGCACTGAAAAATGTTGATATTAGCGCGAATGTAATTGCTGGCTTCTATCATGATCATATTTTTGTGCCATTAAATGATGCTAAGCGTGCAATGTCTGCTATTCAGTCATTAGCTCAATGAAGCAGATTATTTAGATGCACTCAGGAGACACTGATATATTGTGTAGTACAATAATTAGTCACGCAAAACACTGGCTCCAAATATAATTCTTATCAGAAAGTTAATAAGGACAGGTATGTCAAAAATCGAATTCGTCTCTTATCAATTAGTTCCAGCAAGCTTTAACCCATGGCGCAAGGTATTCCTCGAAGTTGCTGACGAAATAATGGGAGTACTAGCGCACCCTGAACTTGAGCTTTTACATTTCGGTTCTAGCTCGTTTATGGTTGCGGGTAAAGGGATAATCGATATCTCTGTGTTGTATAAACCCGGAAAACTAGCTCAAGCTGTGACGCATCTAACACAGTTTGGGTTTGTCAGCCAGCACAGTGATAATCCTTTTCCTGACACCCGTCCGAGAAAAGATATTGCAGTAATGTACCAAGGTGAGATGTTTCAAGTTCACGCACATGTGATTGAACAAGGTAGCGATGAGCATGTTAAGCAGAAAAAGTTTAAAGCTTATATGCTGGAAAACCCTGAAGCACGGTTAGAGTACGAAGCTCAAAAACGACAAGTAATAGCCCAAGGTTTAGCTTCTCAAGATGAATATGGTAAGGCCAAAGCACCTTTTGTAAAACGTACTTTGAGTACACTGTAAAAGAAAGTTATTAAGGTTGGAGAGCTAAAGAGAGTATGGTTAGGTTGCTTGAATTGAGTGTAGAGCTTAGCCTGGCATGACTCCAACTTTAGTGAAATTGGTTCAATTAATTAAGTGGACTCACACGTTAAAGAGCAACCACTACATCGTGGCTGCTCTTCAACCAAAGAGCACTAGCTTTTATATGCTACTTTCGAAGTGGTTTCTTCTAGCTCTTTTGCCGCATCTGGGTCGTTGAATACGTCAACATCAAATTCATTTTCAGACTTAGCAACTACACAAGTCACCATACAATCACCGGTGATGTTAACCGCTGTCCTTGTCATGTCTAGCAATCTATCGACACCGATGATAAGTGCGATACCCTCAACAGGTAACCCTACTTGATTAAGCACCATTGCAAGCATGATCAAACCAACACCAGGTACGCCTGCCGTCCCAACAGAGGCAAGAGTAGCGGTCAAGATAACCATAAGATAGTCATTGATGGTCAAGTCTACGGCGAATACTTGAGCGATGAAAACCGTCGCAACACCTTGCATGATTGCGGTACCATCCATATTAATAGTTGCACCTAGAGGGATTGTGAAAGACGCAACAGAGTTATGTGCACCCAACTTTTTAGTTGCAGTCTCAAGTGTAACAGGCATTGTTGCGCTTGAACTTGAAGTGCTGAAGGCAAACATACATGCGTCTTTCATCTTCTTCAGGAAAACAACTGGGCTCAAACCTGTTAACAGCTTAAATAAAATCGAGTAGTTAATAAATGCATGGATCAGCAGGGCGGCTAGCACCACCATAAAATATTTGCCGAGCTCGGCAATCAGCCCCATGTCGATAGTTGTAAACAACTTAGCCATCAAACAAAATACGCCGTATGGGGCGACGTTCATCAATAATGTCACAAGCTTAAGTACTACAGTATTTAGGTCTTCAAAGACAGCGGCAAGACGAGCACCTGCGTCACCGCTTAGCGCCATAGCAATACCAAAGAGTAACGCAAAAACAATTATTTGAAGCATATTGCCGTTGGCCATAGCATCAATCGGGTTGGTCGGGAACATGTTGATTATGACTTGCACAAGTGTTGGTGCTTGCTTTGCATCGAATGATGCGCTACTTGGAATTTCAACGCCACCGCCTGGTGCAATAAGCAGTGCGAGTGTAATCGCTACCGTAATTGCAACGGCCGTAGTGATAAGATACAACCCGATAGATTTTCCACCTAAGCGGCCCAATTTTTTTGGGTCACTCAAACTGCATGTACCGCATACAAGAGAAATAAAGACCAAAGGGACGACAAGCATTTTTAAACTTGCAATGAAGATTTGTCCGCCGATATGGAACAGGCCGTCAACAAAAAAGCCTTTAATGGGCAGGTCAAACAGACCTAAAGGAATAAGTATTTCTTTGTTTTTACCTAAGATGGCTTGGAGTGCAAGGCCTAAAGCGACGCCTAGCACCATACCAATCATAATGCGCGCCGTTAGGCCCATTTTTTGATTTTCTGACATTGTCCTAACACTATATATCTCAAAACTGCTAAAGCTTAACAGGCTTGACGCAGATGAACAGCATTTCGCGATAGAAAATCTATCTAATCTAATAAAAAATTGTGATTTTATCGCTAAAATTGAGTTACTATTGAGCAATAATAAAATTAACTTAGCTAGGGAGATAGGTGAATGCCCTTAATGCGCTATTTTAGCATGATAATGCTAGCAATCTTACTGACCGCATGCGGTGGCGGTGGCAGTATCCAAAAAGACACAAATAACGGTGATGATGGCAATGGCGATGGTACTTATGCCATTACACTTGCTGGAGAAGGCGGCGCTAGCAGCTTGTCATCCGATGCTCCTTTGAAGGTAACCGCTACGTTAACAAAAAATGGCAGCGCGTTAGCAAACAGCCGAGTTGTTTTTGAAAGCGATGATTTTGCAACCATGGAGCCGAGTTCAGGCTCAGTTTTAACTGATGATGCGGGTGAAGCAACAATTACGTTACAAGCGACCAATGTTGTTGGTGCAGGCCGCCTGACCGCTACTTATACTAATGGTAATAATACAGTCTCGCAGACTTTTGATTTTACCTCTCAAGGTGGTGGCGATGATGGTAATGTAACCACGTCAGCAAAACTTGAGGTAATGCTGCTAAGTAAATGCCCGGCAGGCTGGGATGACAGTCGAGAACAGGCAATGATAGACCCAATAGCTGCTGGCTGTACTCGTGTCAATCAAGTATCTTCAAACGAGACTGCTGATATATTCATCAAGATGACATCCAATCAAACTGGCGATGGTATTGCAAATGCACTAGTTAGTGCTGAAACTACCTTAGGCGCGATTTTACCGTCGACAGGTACCGCGCTAACAGATTCTTTTGGTATTGCAATTCTAAAGTTCCAGCCAGGTAACCAAGGTGGTGCCGGTACTATTACTGTAAACTCTCCAGATTATGTTGATGTCACTCAGGCTATCAATTTTAATGTTGGTGTTGCTCAATTGAATGTTACAATTGACAACGGTTTGGTTGATAGCAATGGTGTCCAACAAAAGCTTTCTGCAGGTGGAAGTACAGTTATTACTGTGACACTAAAAGATCAGAATGGCACTTTAATTAATAGTGCTTTTGAAGTTGCATTTAGCTCGTTGTGTGCTGTAGCCACCCCTGCGTTGGCAGAGCTAGACGAAACGGTAAATACCTCAAATGGTATCGCTCGCTCGACATATCGTGCTAAAGGTTGTCAAGGCGAAGATAGAATCTCTGTTACTATCCAAAATGGTAGCTCTCCAATAAATCAAGAAACAACTATTGAAGTGGATAGTGCGCTTGCACAAGCGGTACAATTTTTACCTGAAGAAGATGGGTTTAATCAGTTTATTGCTTTACCCCCCGGCGAAGGCGGTCTGCCAACCCAATCTGTTGTGAGTTTTAAACTGGTAGATGAGGATAACCTTGCAATTCCAAGAGCGCGAGTTGACTTTAGATTGTCAGACGAACAAGGTCTTGCCTCGCTAACACAAATTACAGGCAATACTAACGCAAATGGCATCGTAAGAACGACGGTCAAGTCTGGTATTGTACCAGGGCCGCTTGTCGTTAGTGCGTGTTATATCCCAGAAGAATCTTACGTGAATTTGCCTGAGGGGGATGCGATTACTTGTTGGACGGACATTGCTAATGCTTGTAACGATGCAGATGCATCAAACGACGATGCCCGCTGTCCTACAGGCGTAATGCATACTATTCCGTTAAGTGAGCAGATATTTGGTGTATCGTCAGGATTAATTTTAAGCTCAGGTGTTACCGATCAGGATACGTTTGATGCTTCCCCTGTTACATTCAATACCAATTCGCTTAATTATAATGGGGTAACAACAAATATTACCTTGTTCTTCGGTGATCAATTCAATCAGTTTAATGCTGATGGCGTTGCTGCAACAGTGATTGCTGAAGCCGGTGCCATTGGTAGTACTGAGTCTGAGGACACCTATGACTGTAGAACGAATAATGCTGCTTGTACTGTGGTGTGGCGTAGCCAAGGAGATAGACCTTTTTATGAATATCGTTGGGGTAACCGCATTGGTGATATAGACGGTAATACGAATACTTTTGAAGCGGTAGCACCTAGGCTAGCGGCTACATTATCAGATACTCAAAAGCAAAGTTCAGCTAATTGGAACTGTGACCCATATTTTGGTAATGCTGCACCATGTATTAATGGCATGTTAAGACAAAAGGATGCTTCTCAGAATGATGAAACTGAAACAGCACTTAGAAGAATTGTTATGGGGGGGCGTGTAAGTGTGTTGGCTTTTGTTAAAGGCCAAGAAAATTTCAGAGATGAGCAATCAGGCGGTGGAGTAGAGCGCCGTAATGGTAGGTTCGATATTGGCGAATATCGCCAAGAGTTTGACCTTACAGAAGCATTCCTTGATACCAATGAAAATGGTCGTTTTGATAAAGAGAATTGTGATTCTGCTGCAAATACAGGGCCTTGCTCTCCAACTGGAACAGTAAATGGCGGTCATGATGATTGGTGGGTGGATAGCAATAACAATGGTCGCTTTGATTTTGATAATGATGGTAATGGTGTCTTTGAAGGGGACGGCAAATATAATGGCTTGCTTTGTTCAGAAGCCGCTGAAGCCGCTGGAGAATGTACGAAAGAGCTAGTTAATGTATACAGACAATTTGAATTGATAATGTCTGGTGATAACGCTTTTGTGCGGTTTACAGTGCCGGCTGCGCTTGCGGGTTCGAACACGTGCCCAAGTGGGAATGGCTTGGTGCTTGAACCATCTGGAGTAGAGGGGGTATGCGATCTCGCTGGTGTTGATTTTACGGCAGCAGGTAGTCCTTCTGCGGTTCCTATTACAATTTATTTCACTGATGAGTTTGGTAATCCGCTTCCTGCAGGTACAGAAGTCGAGATTTCAACAAACAACGGTGAGTTAACCAGTGGCAATGTTTCTGGTACTTTAGGAAACTATACAAGTGATAAGCCAAACTTTTTCAACGTTACCTTGGCGAGAGAAGCTGAGCCGAACAACAAGCTTTCTGGTGTATTAGGGATCAAATTTACTTTCCCAGCTCTGGGGGATGGTGACGATGAACGAAAGACACAATCAATAGGAATAAGCGTTACAGACGCTGGATAAAATGAAAAATGCCAACTTTCGGGTTGGCATTTTTGTTTCTATTCCTTTATATTCCCGTGCCTTAACCTTATATATATGAACGTGTCCCTAAATTGGCTGAATATTGTACATAAATTGGATAATAATTCGGTGATCAGGGAAAAGTTAGTATTTTTAGCTTGTAACAATAGGTGTTTGTAGATATACCTATAAGTAATTTAGCGCCCAAGTAAGGGCAAACATCAGACAGAATCGGTCAAAAATAGGCAGCTATGGGCAAATCGCTAGTAATTGTAGAGTCTCCCGCGAAGGCAAAAACAATCAATAAATACCTCGGCAAGGATTACATTGTTAAATCCAGTGTTGGTCATGTTCGAGATCTTCCTACCTCAGGCGCAGGTAAAACGAAAGGTTTGGCAACTAAGTCGCCAGCTGAAGTGCGTAAAATGTCACCTGAAGAAAAAGCGCAATATAAAAAGCAAAAAGATTATGCAAATTTAGTTGCGAGGATGGGGATTGATCCTGAGAAGGGTTGGGAACCACATTACGAGATTTTGCCAGGTAAAGAAAAAGTAGTTCAAGAACTGCAAAAACTCGCTGAAGATGCTGACCATATCTATCTCGCAACCGATTTGGATAGAGAAGGGGAAGCCATTGCTTGGCACCTTGAGCAGATTATTGGTGGCGATGAGAGCAAATATAAGCGTGTGGTCTTTAACGAGATCACCAAAAATGCGATAACCCAAGCGTTTGAAACACCTGGCCATCTTAATACTGACATGGTGTACGCACAGCAGGCAAGACGATTCCTTGACCGTGTTGTTGGCTTTATGGTGTCCCCGTTGCTTTGGCAAAAAGTAGCAAGAGGGTTATCGGCAGGTCGCGTACAATCCGTTGCGGTGAGGTTGCTTGTTGAGCGAGAACGTGAGATCAAAGCATTTATTCCTGAAGAGTTTTGGGACATTCACGCTGATGTTAAAGCAACAAAAGATGACATTCGTCTAGCGGTTACTAAGTACAAAGGCGAAGCATTTAAGCCAGTAAATAAAGCACAGGCTGATACTGCCGTACAAGTGCTTGAAAGCAGTGCTTATGAAGTCGTTAAGGTCGAAGAAAAGCCAAGTAAGAGTAAGCCAAGTGCGCCATTTATTACCTCGACAATGCAGCAAGCGGCAAGTACTCGTTTAGGCTATGGCGTAAAGAAAACCATGATGTTAGCGCAGCGTCTATACGAAGCGGGTTACATCACCTATATGCGTACGGACTCGACGAATTTATCAAACGACGCGTTAGAAATGTGTCGTGGCTATATTGATAGTGAATTTGGTAGTAAGTATCTACCAGAAGCACCACTGCGTTATTCCGCAAAAGGCAACGCCCAAGAAGCGCACGAAGCAATTCGTCCTTCTGATGTTGCGATCTTATCAGGTCATTTAGAGGGCGTAGAGGCAGATGCTAAAAAGCTCTATGAGCTTATTTGGCGTCAGTTTGTGGCGTGTCAGATGACGCCGGCAGAATATGACCTTACAACACTGACTGTTGCAGCAGAAGATTACACGTTAAAAGCGAAAGGCCGCGTTCTACGCTTCGATGGTTGGACACGTGTACAACCAGCCGTTCGTAAAAAGAATGAAGAAGAGCAGGCGCTTCCAAGTGTTTCAGTTGGCGATAAGCTCGATCTTATCGCGCTTGATCCTAAACAACACTTTACTAAACCACCAGCACGTTTCAGTGAAGCAAGCTTAGTTAAGGAATTAGAAAAACGTGGTATTGGTCGCCCGTCTACCTATGCAGCAATTATTTCAACGATTCAGGATCGTGGTTATGTCAGAGTTGAAAACCGCCGTTTTTACGCTGAAAAAATGGGTGAAATTGTTACTGATAGACTCGTTGAGAATTTCAATGATTTAATGGACTTTGACTTTACTGCAAAAATGGAGGGCCGCCTTGATGATATCGCAGAAGGCGAGCGTTTATGGACGCAGGTACTTGATAAGTTTTACGCTGACTTTTCCAACCAGCTAGAAATTGCAGCTGGCGATGAAAGTGAAGGCGGTATGCGACAAAATGTGATGGTCGAAACAGACATAGATTGCCCCACATGTTCACGTAAGATGGGTATTCGTACTGCTTCTACTGGTGTATTCCTTGGCTGTACAGGCTATAACTTGCCGCCAAAAGAGCGTTGTACCACCACAATTAATTTAGTGTCAGGTGATGAGGCGGTTGCCGCAGATGCGGATGAAGAGGCGGAAGCTGAATCACTCCGCCATATGAAACGTTGTCCAATTTGTGAAACGGCAATGGACTCATACCTTATTGATGAAACGAAAAAGCTTCATGTATGCGGTAATAACCCCGCATGTAAGGGCTATGTCATTGAAACAGGTTCATTTAAAATAAAAGGCTACGATGGTCCACTGATTGAGTGTGACAAGTGTGGCTCGGATATGCAGCTTAAATCAGGCCGTTTTGGTAAGTATTTTGGTTGTACAAATGAAGACTGTAAAAATACACGTAAGTTATTGAAAAATGGTGAAGCTGCACCACCGAAAGAAGACCCAGTTCCGCTACCGGAACTTGAGTGCGAAAAATCTGACGCGCACTTCGTGCTTAGAGACGGTGCTTCAGGTATTTTTTTAGCGGCGCACACATTCCCGAAATCACGTGAGACAAGAGCTCCGAAAGTATCAGAGCTAAAACGCTTTAGAGATAGAATTTCGCCTAAATTCTATTATCTGGCTGATGCGCCTGAGCAAGACTCGGATGGAAATCCAGCGATTGTTCGTTACTCTAGAAAAACCAAGACACAATATGTGATGACAGAAGTGGATGGTAAAGCGACGGGTTGGAAAGCGACGTATAGCAATGGTAAATGGGTAGAAGAAGAGAAAACTACCAGGAAAAAGAAAGCGTAACGGCTAGCTAAATATCGATAAGTGTCTTTAGATGTATTGGATGTTTTGCCTAAAATGTTATTGAAAATAAAAGGCCGCTCAACGTGTTGAGCGGCCTTTTCATCATGAATACCATCACTTAATTAAGCGAACTGGTATTACTTAATGTCCACGTCTTTGACTTGTTGATAGCCAGTAGCTTCTAGCTCGTCGTTAACGCAATTCAAAACATATTTTTTCATCTCAGATGCTTGCACATCATCATCTTTTGCCCAATCAAGGCACATTTGAGTTAACTCTTGAACCAAATCTGCAGGCGCGACTGGTAACTCTTCATCGGCTTGTACTTGTACACAAGCAAAAAGAGATAGAGCGATTAATGATGAAACTAAGGTTTTCATTCGTGTTACCTGTTAGTTGAAAGAACAAGCATGTTTTAAAGCAAAATTTAAAATAAGGAAAACGAATTAATTTTCTCTTAAAGAGCAGAAAATTGATTCAAATTTACGTCAATAAATAGTGAGAAATGTAAGCGTTGATGCTACATTTATGGGTTCAATCAAACTTATTAAACATGGTGAAAATCAAAAACATGGAGCAAGAAACTAAGTCTGCGAATGAGCAATTTAATCGTTATGAATATCTACTAGAAAGAACCTTATTTAAAGGACGATGGCTGCTAGCGCCTTTTTTTGTTGGCCTACTACTCGCGATTGTGTTGCTATTACTTAAGTTTTTTAAACAGCTTTATGTGATGACCATCAGTGCGCTTACAGCGACAAATCAAGAGTTACTCATTGGCATCTTAACATTGGTTGATACGGCTTTACTGGCCGGGTTATTGATCATCATTATTTTTAGTGGCTACGAGAATTTTGTTTCTAAGCTTAATGTCGAACCACAAGAAGATAAACCGACTTGGATGGGGAAAGTTGGCTTCTCAGGGCTCAAAATTAAGCTGATCAGCGCCATAGTAGCGATATCTGCCGTAGAGCTGCTCAAGGTTTTTATCCATTCTCAAGATTTAACCAGTGAGCAGCTAGCTTGGAAAGTGGGCATACACATTACGTTCGTGATCTCTGGAGTGTTGTTTTCGGTCACCGACTTTATTAATAGTCGAACCCACTCCCATTAAATATAGCTGTTAGAAATGAGTGATAATCGACTTATGCTCACTATCACTCTGTTATTCTTAATAACGCTGTCTTTAGTTGTTTAAGCGCTTTTGCGCCACGTCTTTGCGATGCGAATTACACCTTTCTTAATCAAGCTTCTTATTACTGTAAAAAAGCAGTGACATGGCTATCACAACGTAACCTAATAATAGATATAGGGTGGTTGCTGATTGTTCGTGATTTAACAGGTAAGATTTAAATGCACTGTGTAAAATGACTACGAACATGCATGAAAGCGACAACGTAAGGGCGCTTTTAATTATACTCCCTAGCGCAATGCAAAGAACAAACCCGACTACAGAGCCCGTAAATATCACTAAGTAGAAAGCCACAGCCTCGAATGTGGAAAGGGCGCTACAAGCTAGTAATACTAGAAGTTGAAACAAGGATAGGCAAAAACCAAGTTTAACCGCAGAGATGTGGTAAGCCTGCTGTATCGTTTTAAGGCTTGAATAGATAGGGAGTAGGTATAGTTGATCCCATGTCATTTTAGTTTGTAGCTTGGACCAACTGACAAAAATAGCGAACATCAGAACAAGCATATCGGTAAAGCCAATAACAAAATCGAGTGTGACACCAAATAAGCCACTTGCCACAATGGCTAATAGCCCAGAGACAAGCAATATCTGACAGGTCTGTATCAACAGATTACCTGCGAAATAGCTCATTGGCATAAAAAACTGTCTAATCCCCCGAGTGAGGAAGTCTGGTACGAAGGTATTGCTCGGGAGCCACCCAGTTTGAATATTATTTAAGTAGGTTTGATATGCCAAATGATGCCATTGGCAGTGATGAGTCCGCCTCACTAACAGGTATGTTCCCATTAATATAAGGGGGACGGCAAGCAGTGCTAAAATTTGGGGGTTATTACCAAAAAACATAGCAAGCACGAGTGCGAGCATAAAAACGTAACTATTATGTTTGAAATACACGCTATTTCGAATACATAGTAAAAAGAAACTACCACCAAAACTCGTTGCAAACAGCATGGCATAAGCAACTTCTGACGCGGGGCGGTTGATAAGAGCAAGCGCATTGAGTAGGTAGCCAATGACTAGAATTATCGTACCTTGCAAGTATACGTGCTGTTTAATTGCAGGGAATAGTAAGGCGCTTTCCTGTGCTTGTAATTTCACTAACTGCCAACAAAAGGCCATCCATAAAGCACTGATCGAGAAAACCAAACTAAATGCTTGTATATTTTGATCTTCTATCAAGGTTAAAAAAGGTGAAGCGATAGACGCTAAGAACCCTGGAATGAAAAAATTTGCTGAGCCGCACTCTCGCAACCAAAATCCGGAAAACCCTGTCCACCAATTGCGCTGAGTTAATGTACTCATGCGTGTAGCTCCACAAAGAGCTGCTCAAGGTTGCTATGGCTTTGCTGTAAGTCCGCTGACCAGTTTGCACTGTCTTGAGCTTGATAAATGCTAAACCGTTCAGATTGGTGAAGTACGTTTCCGGATGGCAGTTTGCTTGTAAGGTGATGCGGAACAAGCCTAATTTGTTCCTTCAGTATATCTAATTCACCAGTAACCAAGACCTTTCCATTTTTAATAATAGCAATATGACTCGCGACGCGCTCAACGTCAGATGTAATATGCGAGGAGAAAAGTACACCAGAGCCGGACTCAAGCGCTAACTCGAATAAGTCCGACATAAACTCCCGGCGTGCAATGGGGTCGAGGCTTGACACTGGCTCGTCAAGGATCAGTAACTTAGGCCGATATGACATCGCCATTATCAGCGCTAAGCTTTGTTGTTGGCCAACTGAAAGGTTACTTACTAGCTTGTTTTCGTCTAACTCGAAGCGAGAAAACCATTCCTGCTCAAGCGTAATATCCCAATCTGGATAAAAGCTGCGATGCAGTGCGAGGGCGTCTTTGACTTTAAAGCCTTGATAGCCACAGGGCTGTTGTGGCACATAGCCAATTTGGCTCTTGCATGTAGGGCTCAGCTCTAGGTTGCTGCTGTTGAGGCAGCTAACCTCACCACTATTTTGTGCGATTAACCCAAGTGCAATCCGCAGAAGTGTCGTTTTACCGGCTCCGTTTCGTCCTAGTAAACCCATAACCATGCCCGGCTCAATAATAAGGTTTATGTCTTCTAGAACCGACTTGTCGGCAAATTTTTTATGGATTTTAGTGAATTGTAGTAGTGGGCTTGTCATTATTCTTGTCCCCAATTTTTATCAATCAATGATATTAATTCAGTCTTACTGATCCCAAGCTGTTTCGCATCACTAATTAAAATATCTAGGTTTTTATGGAGTAGATTATCGGTCTGTTGTGTAGTTTGCTGCGGTGCAACGCGTGTCGGCTGGCCGCGTCTTCGTTCAAGCCAACCTTGATCAACAAGTTGCCCGATAGCCCGGGAGACGGTCATCGGATTTACCGAGAAGTGCTCAGCTAGCTTTCTTACAGAAGGTAGCTCTTCTCCGGCTTGCGCTTTACCAGACACAATCAAACGCACTATCTGATCAAATAGCTGCTTATAAATTGGCTCTGCGCTGTTGGGGTTGACATGAATAAGATCTAGCATTACTCTAATTCTACTGTATTAATACAATAATACACTGATACACTCACTTAAAGTTAGCATACTGACCGTGAGTCAACAAGGAAATAACTATGAAAAAGCCATTTAAGTTTAAGAAAAGCTTAGTAAAGCTAGCGCTGCTTCCTCTCATTTTAGGAGCTGCATTGCCAGCACAAGCGGCTACATCAACTGCAGAATTATCCGCTTGTTATGCAAAAGGCCTCAGCGATAGAGCGCAATGCGGAAAAATCTCGCAACCATTAAGTGAAAGCAAAACGGAACAAAAAATTGATATTCATTTTATGGTTATTCCAGCAATCAAGCCGCTTTACCCACAAGAAGCGATTATTGCGTTTGCAGGGGGGCCTGGGCAGTCAGCCACCGAAATTGCAGCAAACTTTGAAAGAATTCTGAAATACGCGAGAGAAAATAGAGACATTATACTTGTTGATCAAAGAGGAACTGGAAAATCCAATCTTTTGCAATGCGATATGGATGATCTTGAGCAACAATTTGCGCTTAATGATACTTTGTTGGGTCTCGATTTTTACAAAGAAGATGCCCTTAAGTGTAAAGAAAAGCTAAACACAGATCTTTCCGATTATACGACGGTTGCAGCAGCAAAAGACTTTGATGCGGTACGAGACGCGCTTGGCTATAGCAAATTACACTTATATGGTGGCTCATATGGAACACGCATCGCACTTGAGTATATGAGACAGTTCCCCGATAGTGTTGCATCGGCCGTGTTAGATGGTCTTGCACCCAATAACCAAAGTTTAATGGCGATTGGCGGCGCGATAGAAGACTCATTGAACGCTCTCTTTGCACAATGTGAAGCCGATAAAAAGTGTGCAAATAGTTATCCGAATCTAAAGCAGCAATGGCAGAGCTTGCTTAATCAAGTAGAGCAAACGCCAATAGAGGCGTCTGTACTTCACCCAAGAACCAGCAAACCGCTTGCGATGACGATGACTAAAATGAAGTTATATAGTGCGATTAGGATGGCGCTTTACTCTCATTCCTTCCGTGCATTGGTGCCGCTTGCTATTAGTGAAGCGGCTAAAGGTAACCTGGCTCCACTCGTCGGCATGATGGCACCAAGTGAGGACGGTCTTGGATTGGCTATGGGGATGCATCAGGCGATTGTATGTGGGGAAGATTGGCCACGATTAACGGCTGCGGACAAAGCCAAATATAGTGAAAACTATATGGGTAAGATGATGATCACAGGACTGGATGCGACGTGCCCAATTTGGAATGTGAGTCCGGTGCCAAGTAGTTACTATGAACCCGTTGCGTCCGATATTCCAACCTTACTGCTTTCTGGCGGGTTAGATCCAGCAACGCCTGCTAAGTGGGCAGAAGTTGCGATGGAAAAATTAAGCAATGCTACGCACTTAGTTGCGCCAACGGCTACGCATATTGTCGCAGGGCAAAGCTGTGCTAATAAACTCATTGCTAAGTTTTACGATGAAAAAACAGTGGGAGACTTTGATACTAACTGTCTTGAAGAAGACACACGCAAACAATTCTTTATGAACATAAACGGCCCAGCAACCGCTGATAAGGAGTAACTCATGATCCAAGTAGATAACTTATATAAAAAGATTGGTGAAGTGAACGCGCTAGACGGGCTATCATTTACCGCTCGTGATGGTCAAATTACGGGACTATTGGGACCAAATG
Source organism: Pseudoalteromonas sp. Isolate6 (assembly GCF_022398435.1). Lineage (NCBI taxonomy): Bacteria > Pseudomonadati > Pseudomonadota > Gammaproteobacteria > Alteromonadales > Pseudoalteromonadaceae > Pseudoalteromonas > Pseudoalteromonas sp. Isolate6. The sequence goes on from NZ_JAKEVK010000006.1 coordinate 36,033, forward strand.
GAGCAGGTAAAACAACTTGTTTACGGACCGTATTTGGTCTGCTCCAAGCTGATCAAGGTATTGCGTCTATCGATAGTATTGATGTTGCTAAAGAGCCAACCAGAGCAAAACAACAATTAGGATTGTTCCCAGACCCGTGTGGACTCTACGAGCGCATGACACCGCGTGAATATACCCAGTTTTATGCTGAACTAAGTGGCATGGACGCAAAATCGGCCGCTGCCGCGACGCAAGAAGTGTTAGAGAAGCTACAAATGTTGGATATCGCGGACAGACGCTGTAAAGGCTTTTCACAAGGTCAAAGAATGAAAACGGCGTTGGCGCAGGCAATCGTGCATAAACCAACAAACATTGTACTTGATGAGCCAACACGCGGTTTAGATGTAATGAGTACGAGAGTATTACGAGATTTGTTGTTGATGCTTAAGGCGCAAGGTCACTGTGTCTTATTTTCTAGCCATGTGATGCAAGAAGTTGCAGCACTTTGTGATCATGTGGTGGTCATGGCGAAAGGCAAAGTCGTCGCGGAAGGTTCTCCAGAGGCCCTATGTGAACAAACAGGTAAAGCGTCGCTTGAGGAAGCTTTCATTACCCTGATAGGTACAGATGAAGGAATTGCAGCATGATGAAATTAATCTCAGTTTTATTTAAAAAAGAAGTGTTAGACGCAAGCCGTGACAAACGTTCGGTGATGGCTGGCCTCTACTATTGCATCGGTGCACCTATTCTAATGTGTGTATTATTTACCGTCATGTTTAAGCAAATGGCTTCGCCTGATGCACTCAAAATCACCATTAATAACGCAGAGAATGCGCCTAACTTAGTACAATTTTTAGCGAGTAAAGAAATTGAACATGGTGAAGGCGAAGAGGTTAAAGCCATTACCTTGGAGATCAGCGAAGATTACCAAGAGAATATGACGCAAGGTAAGAGCGCGACGGTATTTATCATCGCTGATAAATCTGAGCAAAAGTTACGTTCATCAATTAACCGACTTGAGCGTAACCTCATGTTATACAACAGTGAAGTTGCTTCATTGCGGTTAGTCGCGCGTGGTATCGATCCGACAATTGCCCGTGCGATTGATGTCCAAACTCATGACCAAGCGACACCAACTTCTAAAGGGGGCTTCGTATTAGGTATCGCAACATTATCTATTATTATTTCACTATTTTATGCGGCGATGGGTATGGCAATTGACAGTAGTGCAGGGGAGCGAGAGCGCAACTCTTTACAGCTTTTACTTAGCCACCCGATCAGTACCATGCATATTGTGTTAGCTAAAGTGGGGGCAATCGCAGGTTTCTCTATTATTGCCCTAGTGTTAACCACCATAATATCTAAGTTTGCATATAATATGGTGCCTTGGGAGGTGATGGGCTTTACGGTGGTCATAGGTCCTAAATTTATTATTTCAGCAATTATAATTGGCCTGCCTATTGCGTTAATGTCTGCCAGTTTATTGATATTTATCTCTTTCTTAGCTAAATCATTTAAAGAAGCGCAATCTTATGTGGCGATGGCGTTGTTCATTCCGGTAATGATGAGCATGGCTACGACCTATGATATTGCTACCGACATTATGCAATGGATGCCGATCGCAGCGCAGCAAAACGCCATGATTGAAATCATTAAAGGCAATGCAATACCAGTACCGCAACTATTATTGTCGAGCGCGGTCACGCTGGGGCTGTTTGCAATTTTCACTTACCTGAGCAGTCGCATGCTAAAAAGTGAAAAAGTGGTATTCGGCCTCTAATTTATTAGCTCCCAACAATGGCGCTCAGGACGGCGCCATTTTTGTATTTTACCTCATCTCAATTTCACGTATAATCGGCGCCCCATAATTGATGTAGTAATGTACTAGCGCGATAACGCCCACAGTACACAGTTGAGTAAGTATGAATACGGCACCTAACACCATGACAGAGCAAGATAATCGCAAAGAAGTTTTAGAGTTTAATAAGCTGCAAAAGCGTCTGCGCCGTAATGTCGGCAACGCCATCAAAGATTATAATATGATCGAAGAAGGCGATGTGGTGATGGCTTGTATCAGCGGTGGTAAGGATTCATTCGCCATGCTAGATATTTTACTTAGCCTAAAAAAGGTGGCACCAATTCACTTTGATGTGGTAGCGGTTAATCTGGATCAAAAGCAGCCGGGGTTTCCTGAGCATATCTTACCAGAGTACTTCGAAACGTTAGACATTCCTTATTACATCATTGATAAAGATACCTACTCAGTCGTAAAAGAAAAAGTACCAGAGGGTAAAACGACTTGTGGCCTTTGTTCACGCTTGCGTCGTGGTACTTTGTACTCATTTGCGGAAAAGATTGGCGCAACTAAAATCGCACTGGGTCATCATTTAGACGATATTGTTGAAACGCTGTTTTTAAACATGTTCTACGGCGCAAGAATGAAAGCGATGCCGCCAAAGCTACGCTCTGATGACGGTCGTAATGTGGTGATCCGCCCGCTCACTTATGCGCGTGAAAAAGATCTTATTCAATATGCTGAACATAAGGATTTTCCTATTATTCCGTGCAACTTATGTGGTTCACAAGAAAACCTGCAACGTCAAAACATTAAATCTATGTTGGTGGAGTGGGATAAGAAAACACCGGGTCGAGTAGAGAATATTTTCAAATCAATTCAGAATGTTAGCCCAAGCCAACTGGCTGACACGGAACTCTTTGACTTCGAAAGTTTGCCTCTAGATAGAGACGGTGAGCGTGAGGCCTATGACTTTAATGAAGCAGTGGTTTCCTCGACAAACATTGACGAATCATTGTTTATTGATGTAACCAATATTTAATTTTCAACAATGATTTCCCAGACTAGGTCTGATAGGCCTAGTCTAAAAGTCAATAATTGGTACTCTACAACTTAACTACTTTTGTTCTCCAACAGATTAAAAACTTTTCACTTTAAATTACCTGTTAACTCTACGCACCTAATTTATAGATACGGCCGGAGAAATGATCTCAGTATGAGATATTTCGCTCTCAATTTTGCAAAAAACGCAATTAAATGCGTCTTGGTTATTTTAAGTGTAATTAATAATTGTTATCATTTGCTTGCGCTTTAATAATAACCAAGTTGTGACTCTAAATGAAAACAATATCAAAACTATCCCTTATCGCTTTGGCGATTATGTATCCGTCTTTGCATGCGTCAGCTCAGCAGCTAGTGTCAGAAGATAAGCTTAAAGACCAAGATATCGAAAAAATAACCGTCGTTAGCCGTACATTAAATTTATATCGTAATGGTGAATCTTCAACAGGAAAGCTTGCGGTTGACCCACTTAACTCGACCCAAATGGTGACCTCTCTCAATGCAAATCTGATCCGTGACCTAGCAGCAAGAGATGCCAAAGATCTCTATCGTAATATCGCGGGGGTAAGCCAATTTAGTTACGCAGGGGTAACTGCACGCGGCTTTCGTCAAGAAGAAATCTATTTTGATGGTCTAAGAGGCGACCCATATGTGGGGTTTAATGTCCCGCAGTTATTTAATGTCGAGCGTGTCGACTTTTTAAAAGGTCCCGCCGGTATGCTTTATGGACCCGGGGCACCTGGTGGATTATTCAACTATATAACTAAAAAGCCGCAATCTGAGTTTAGTGCAAACACCCGTATCATTGTGGGCACAGATAGCCGCTATGGTGCTTCTGGTGAAGTGACAGGTGAAGTAGCACAAGCGCAAAGCATTCGTCTTGGAGCCTTTTACGAGCAACAAGATACCTACCGTGATAATAGTGCCAGCGAAGTGGCAATTGTAGACGCAGGTTACGCTTATGATTTTGATGATGCTCGTTTGATTTTGCAATACACGCATTACAAGCAGGACTTGGACGCGAATCGCTTACGCGGTGTCCCCGCTGGCGATGACGGTGAGTTTTTAACTACACCATCGTGGAACCATAATGAGCCTACAGACTTTTTAAATCTAACTTCAGATGTATTGCAAGCGAGTGTTGTTGGGGATTTAAGTCCATCACTAAGCTACAACGTTGCGCTCCGCTATATAGATAATGAACAAGAACAAAATTATCATGAACCAAGAGCACTCATCGATAGCAATAAAGATGGTCAAATCGATTTGGTCGCACGTGAGTTCCGAGATCAACTAAGAGCCCAGTCTCAGCTATCTTTTGCTGCTAACTTTGTTTATGAAACACAGATGTTTGGTGCTGAGCAGCGTACCGCATTTGGACTAGATATATATTCAGGGCAAGAAGATGCGTTGTTGGGTCGAGCGTCAGCCTCTAATGACTTTGTCACACGTTACCTAAATGGTACCTCGTTAGACTCGGATATTTTGCCTTTGTCTCTCTACAATCCTAATTATGGAGAAACGCAGGCAAATCAATACAATGTGAAGTTTGCGCCAGAAAGTACAACAAAACAAAAGCGTAATGGCACGTATGTACTCAACGAGCTCGCCTGGGAGAAAGTAACGTTTGTAGCAGGCGTTCGTTATGACCAGTTTGAAGACGATGCCAATGGCAGTAAGTTTGATGATACCAATGTCAGCTTCAGAATTGGTGGTATCTACAAGCTATCTTATGATATCTCGTTGTATTCACAGTGGGCTGATTCTTACGAACCTCAAGGCGTGTCCAGCCAGGATGAAAAAGCGGGTGGTCCATTTGAGCCAACGACAGGTGATATCATTGAAGTTGGGCTTAACGCAGAGTTATTTAACGGAAGTACATTGCTAAAAGTGGCTGGTTATCAGATAACAAGGCAAAACTTGCTACAGAATACAGGTACAGATCCTGAGCAAGATGGGGTTGATAATTTAGCGCCAATTGGGGAAATCACGAGTAAAGGTCTAGAAATCGAGTTGATCACCGACGTGACTCCTGACTGGGTAGTAAGCCTAGCCTATGCCTATAATGATGCGACTATCACCGCTGACAATGGCGCTGGTGGGATCCGCAATAGTGTTGGTGATAAATTCGCCAACGCTCCTGAAAATCAGTTCGGGGTGTGGACTCGATATCAGATCCCTGAGTGGAATTTGGCTTTCGCTGTTGGCGGTAACTACGTGGATGAGCAACTTAGTTTATCTGGTCAAACTCTAAATTCCTATTTCGTCGCTGACACCTCCATTATTTGGGAACTAGATAACTACAGTGTGCTATTCAGAGTTGAAAACGTATTCGATAAAGAATATGCAGAGTCGGGCTTTTTAGAGCGCACAGGACACTTTCCTGGTGAGCCACGAAATGCTTTCTTGGAGTTTACCTACAACTGGTAATGCTTAAGTTGACCTGAGGCTCGGTAAGTTATCCGAGCTTATGGGAATGAAAGTCGACCTTTAAGAGGATCAAGATGGCAGACAAAGCTAGACAAAGAAAGCGGCTACGCAAGCTATATGATTTACATGCCTGGGTAGGCTTTCAATTAGCGGCGGTCATGTTTGTGATCCTCGCAACGGGCACAATTGCAACCATTTCAAATGAATTAGATTGGCTTATTTTTGACGAAATGCGTGCGAGTCAAAAGCCCGAAGAGATAAAAGAGCAAACGGCGGCATCGTGGAGAAACATGTATGCGTCGATAGCTGAGCGCTATCCTGAAGGCCGAATTATTACATTGGGCACAATGGGAAGTGACTACTTTACCTATCGTGCAAGGGTAACTTTCGAGGCTAAAAGTGATAGGTATGTTCACGTCGACCAATGGACCCATGAAGTAACAGGTGATATTCCATTACTCACAATACAGCGCTTTTTTAGAGACTTGCATCGCTACCTATTTATGCCGGCAATGCCCGGACTACCAATTGTTACCGCTTTTGCATTCATTTTACTGATCTCTGTCTACACTGGACTGAAAACCACACGAAATTGGAAAGTTGCGCTTTGGCGTTTGAGAGTGGTACAAGGTACAAGAGTATTTTTGAGTGACCTGCATAAGGTTTTTGGCTTATGGGGATTGTGGTTTACTGCGCTTATAATAATCACGGGTATTTGGTATCTATATGAGTTTTCTGCACGGGTAGCGGGTGCGAGTTTGGAGCCTCCGGCTCCAAAAGTTGAGCATATTACAGCGCTAGAAAACATTAACATGCTCTCTGCAAAGAGATTTGAAAGCGCTTTTGAGAAGGCGGAGCATGCCATTCCTAATTGGACGATAACAACGATACAATTGCCAAGAGCAGATAATGTGGTACTGCGTTTTCAAGGAATGAGTACAAACCCTTTACTTCGAGATAGAGCGCACAAGGTTTATATAAACGCAACAACGTTAGAGGTTTTAGCAATACAGCAACCTAAAAATATGGCGTGGGGAAACTATCTTAACGAGTATGCAGATCCATTACACTTTGGTTATTTTGCGGGGATCACTTCTAAGCTTATATGGTTTGTGTTTGGCTTCGCATTAACCGGACTGTCGTTTACCGGTGTGATGATGACATACAAGCGCACTAAGTCTAAAAGTATAACGAGTGCACAGCTGGCGACATTGCCGATATTTTGCTTATCAGCATTTTACTTTTATTTCTGGCTTGCCAGGTATACATAAAGTGAATGTGCGACTATGTATTATAGCCGCACATTCAATTAACTTGCGCGCTGGCTCAGTCTTCTAATGGGGATTTATAGCCGTCTGGCTTTAGTGCTAAGACATCACAGTCTAAGCTATCAATAACATGCTCAGCAGTATTGCCAACAAGCGCTGCACTCAGCCCAGTGCGACCGACAGTGCCAATGACAACCAGCTCAGCATCTTTATCTTTGGCAACGTAGGGAATAACGTCCTCTGGTAGACCTTCTTTGATGATACAGTCGCTTCTATCTATTGAATAAGTTTCTGCGAGTGCAAACGTTTCGTCTTCATGGTGCTTTTTAACAGCTTCATTGTATTGCGATGGGTTAAACTCGGGGATTTCAATCGCTATATTGACTGGTGTTGCCGGGTAGGTATTTACAAGGCTCAATTTGGCGTTGGCCAACTCACACAAAAACTGAGCGTCTGTAATGATACGTTTATTGAGTTGTTGATGTTGCTCGTTATCGCTGACAGAGTTTACAGCTGCAATAATATTTCCTTGATCTGGCCAAGCATGATCCTTAACCAGCAATAGTGGTGCAGGGCATTTACGAATTAAATGCCAGTCGGTCGGGGTGAAGATAACTGACTTTAGCGTATCGTGTTGATGCGTCGATTTAATGACCAAATCATAATCATGCGTGAGCACGGTTTTGATAATTGCTTCGTAGGGGCGGTTATGCCACAGTACCTTAGTTTGGATACTCACATCGGAAAATCCCTTAATCATGTCGGCGAGCCATGCTTCTCTGTCTTTAATTACCGCTTCACGCATTGCTTCACGCTCGTCTTTAGACAACATTGTGGTCATTTCATAGGAGAAGTCATAAATAGACATGAATGCAGTGATGGTTGCGCCGGTACGTTTGGCAAGATTGATAGCGCGTTCTAAGCTATTTTGGCGCTCTTTGGTTGGATCTATTACTGTGAGTATACTTTTGATTTTATCCACGACTATCTCCTTAAAACGGTATACAAATAAGATCAGAAGCTTTTTCACCTCTGACCTTATTGAGTGTAACCGATCCTATCTAAGGATAAAGTCTTAACGGTAAATAGTTTGTTCTAAATCAAGATGTAATCGCGGCTGTTTCAGCTAGGGCTGCAGCATCAATAATGGTAATAAACTTGCCTTCTACCTTTATTGTTCCTGCTTTTTGGAAGCGGCTGAGTAAACGACTAATCGTTTCTACTGTAAGACCCAAGTAGTTACCAATTTCACCGCGCGTCATCGTAAAGCGGAACTCTTTACGGGAAAAACCACGTTCGCCAAAGCGATTGGAAAGGTTATAGATAAAAGTTGCTAAGCGCTCTTCAGCAGTTTTTTTATTCAATAATAATAACATCTCTTGGTCGTAATTGATTTCACTACTCATTAACCGCATGATCTGTTGACGTAACTTAGGCAGCTTACCCGCTAATTCATCAAGGGTGTCAAAAGGGATTTCGCATACCATGGAAGTTTCTAAAGCTTGCGCAAAGCTCTGATGCTGCATTTTATTGATGGCGTCAAAGCCTACGAGATCGCCTGCAAGGTGAAATCCTGTGATTTGCTCATCACCTTGTTCGGACAATGTGTAGCTTTTAAATGAACCAGAACGAACAGCAAAGATGGCATTTAATGGCGTGCCTGACTCAAAAAGGAAATCCCCTTTATGCAGTGGTTTCTTACGTTCAATGATTTCATCTAATTTGTCCATTTCGCTGCCATTAAGCGAAAACGGGAGACAAAGTTGACTGATACTGCAATTATTGCAGCTGATTGTGCATTGGCTCTTTGAGCGGTTTTGATTACTTAAGTCCATAAAATTTCCATAAGTCTATGACGCACGTTAAGGCACCTGAACATCAAAGCATACTGACTTTGGTGTTCCAGAGCGCTACAAACTCATATGACACGCGAAAGAAAATGTGATTATCAATTGGAGCTCCTAATCTCAAAATGTTAACCAATAATCTTAAATGATGAGTTTGCTCAGATAGGGATAGGTTAATGTACTAACTTATCAGTTGCAATGATAATTAGGTAAACACCATACCAAATCAATAAATTACCCATAATGATACGAGTAGCTACATGATTTATAAAATTTTGTAGCAGTTGAGCTGATTGTCCAATTGCGATAAGCGCAGGCATTGTACCCGCTCCAAAAGCGAGCATAATAAGTGCTCCTTCGAAAGGTGATTGGGCTTGTAATGTCCATGTTAAAGCTGAATATACTAGACCGCAAGGTAGCCACCCCCATAAGGCTCCGTAGCAAAACGCTTTAGTTTTTGTATTGACAGGAACTAAGTAGCGATTGAGCTTAACAATATGGCGCCAAATTAAGCTTTTAGCAAACGACTCTAGCCATTTCAAGGTGCTGGCTAAGCGCATTACATAGATAGCGACAAGCACCATAAAAATACCACTCATCAATTGTAATATAATGGCGAGTGATGTGTTTTGCTTGGCGAGACTTGCCCCGAGTAGGGCGACAAGGCTGCCTGCAAGTGCATAGCTTGAGACGCGTCCGATATTGTAAAACAGAGTAACAACAACCGCAGAAAGCTGCTTGCTCGCCAGTTGTAGCGAGCTGGCAATACCGCCACACATCACCAAGCAGTGGCCACTTCCTGCAAGTCCCATTATAAATGCGCTTAGCAAGCTTATTTCATTCATGGTAGTTGTCGTTGTTGCTCTTGTCTGCTGATGGTTTTGACGGTTGATCACTTGTTTGTGTTTTATCGTCATCGAATAAGATACTGTGGCCCTGTTTATTCAAATCTGAAAATTGTTCACTTTTTACTGCCCAAAAGAAAATACCAATAGCAATAATGACGAATAAAATGGCGATAGGTATTAATACGTAGATGATACTCATAGCTTTAATAACCTTAATGAATTACCGATCACGATGATCGAGCTGGCTGACATACCTATGACTGCAATCCAAGGTGGAATGAGGCCGAGTGCAGCGAGAGGCAAAATTGAGCCGTTATATAAAAGTGATATAGTGAGGTTTTGCTTTACTATTCTGCGCGTTTGTTTAGCAACCTGTTGGAGGGCCAAAATGGCATTTAAATCGCTATTTAACAGCACCACATCTGCGGTATTTTTTGAGATATCAGCACCGGTATCCATCGCAACTGACAAGTGAGCGCTATTGAATACTGGGCTGTCGTTAATACCATCACCAACCATAGCGACAATCTCGCCTTGTTTGGACCAAGCTTCGACTGCTTGTTGCTTAATCTCTGGTGTGCAAGCACTTTGGTAGCTATTTAAGGCTAACTGCTGCGATAACTCTTTGCCCGCATTAGAGCTATCCCCAGTTAGCATGTGGCATGTAAGACCCGCTTGTTGTAACTGTTCAACCACTGTTTCTGCATTGTTTTTTACTTTGTCATTGAAGTAAAAATCTGCAACTGCGTTGTTGTTAATGAACAAGGTAGCTTGAGCAAATGACGCGTGGTTATCAAACCAATGGCTCTTCCCAAGGGCAATATTGACACCTTGCCAGTGACCACGAATACCTGAGCCTGCCACGACTTCGACGTCTTGAACTAGATTTTCGGTTGGGGTGATATGCGCAAATGCACGAGCGATTGGGTGTTCAGAAAAGCGCTCTAACGCTGCTGCGAAATCTAAGACTTGTTGCTCGTTATATTCCGTTTGCAGTAACTCAATGTGTTTAATTGAGAAACGCCCTTCGGTAAGGGTACCTGTTTTGTCAAAAGCAACACGAGTCAGTTTGGTGGCCGTTTCTAAGACATGAGCCTCTTTAATCAAAATTCCTTTTTTCGTAAGTGATGCAACGGCGCAGGTAAGTGCGGTTGGTATAGCTAGGCTCAATGCGCAAGGGCAAGTTGCCACTAACACCGAAATCGTGACCCAAAACGCCTTATCTGGTGAAATAGGGTACCAGCCGATGGCGGTAATTGAGGCAAAAACTAATAGACAGGCAACAAACCATTGCGCAACTTTATCGGTGATTTCCACCAACTTAGGGCGTTTGGTGAGTGCATTGTGCTGTAGTCGAATAATTTGGTTGAGCAGGGTATTTTGCCCAATTTTATTGATCTCTAACGTAATTACACCGTCATGATTCACGGTTCCTGCATACACTTGATGGCCTTGATATTTTTTAACTGGCAAATGTTCGCCTGTCATCATCGACTCATCAACGGTGGTATGGCCTTTAATCACTAAGCCATCCGCAGGAATAGTTTCTCCAGCCTTAACTAATATCAGCTCGTTCAGTTTTAGCTTCTTGGCGGCAATATGTTGTTCGTTGTTATTCTCATCAACCTTTCTGGCGGTTAATGGCAGCAGCTTTTGTAGATTCGCTGTAAACTCACTGGCTTTGAGTCTGGCTCTGAACTCAAGATATTTACCTAACAACAGCAAGAAGGTAAACATACAGATGGATTCAAAATAGACTTCGCCGACTTCCATAAAAGTAGCGTAAGTGCTGGCGCCGTAGGCCCCGAATATAGCAAGTGAAACAGGAAGATCCATATTCAGTTGTTTAGCTTTCAGACCTTTAACTGCATTGGTTAAAAATGGCATTGCTGAATATAGAATAACAGGGGAGGCAAGCACGAGGCTTATCCAACGAAAGTACTGTTCAAAGTCCTCTTCCATACCTGAAAACATGCCAAAGTACATGGCAAATGCAAACATCATCACTTGCATAGTCATAAGGCCAGCAACACCTAAACGACGAATATATGCTTTTGCTACGGCTTGTTTCTGTGCGGCTTCTTCATCGGCTTGAAACGGGTATGCCTTATAGCCTATTTCCATTAAGGATTTGATGATATCGCTTAGCTTAACGTGCTTATCTTGCCATACAATCATGGCGCGATGGGTAGAAGTATTAACATCAACACGGATGATACCGCCAAGCGCTAGCAGTTGCTTTTCGATAAGCCAAGCACAAGCGGCGCAGCTTATCCCTTCAACACTGAGAAGTACTTCTTTATGCTCACCGCTAATTTCGACGAAGTCCTCTTGGATCTCTTCATTATCATAGCTGAGTAGCATTTTTAGTTGCTCAGGTACGAGCTCTTCAACTTTACCTGCACTTTCTGTGCGGTAAGTGTAGTAGTCACTCATACCTTGAGAAATTATGGTTTCAGCAACGGCCTGGCAGCCAATACAGCAAACCGGTTGTGCGTTACCCTCAAAGGTAACCGAGCCTACAAACCCCTTAGGAATAGGCTCCAAACAATGAAAACACGAATTTGCCATGGCAGCTTACTTATACTGTGGAGTGACCGCGATAATACCATCATGTGGCAGTTGAATTTTCTCTTTCATTTTCCAACTACTATCCATAGGTTCAATAAATACGGTAAATGCCCCGCTATGTGGCTCATCAAATAAACCCGTAAATTCGCCACTGGCGTTTTTGGTTAGAGTGACAGAAAAGTCGTATTTCTCTATGGTGCGGTGGTAAAAGGAGAGTTTTAAAGCATGTACTTTAGAAGCATCACCTTTTGTAAATTTAAAGGTGACTTTCTGCTCAGCTACTTTCAGATCACCATGTAAATAGAGTGCCTTTGCTTTATCAAATTTACTCAGCTCGAGATTGATTGCTTTACCTTTTTTGTAGTAGTCATCAACGACCATATCAGGACCATTACCGACTGCAAATGTGATGAGGAAAATACAGGCAACAACAGTAACGAGTGGGAAGAAAATTAAAAACCAAGGCCAAAAATTCTTATACCAAGGGGTAGGGTTCATAGTTGCTCACATGGCTATAAAACTTGCCCATATTCTACCGTAAGTTACAGTAAATACCTAAAAAAAAGCCTCCAAATGGAGGCTTTTTTGATCTCAAATAATATACTAAAAGCTAAGCTTATTGGTCTTGTGATAGGCTATAAACATAAGCTGTTAGAAGATGTACTTTATCTTCACCTAAGATATCTTTCCACGCTGGCATTACACCTGCACGGCCGTGGCGAAGTGTGTCTTCAACTGCACGTTGAGAACCACCATATAGCCAGATATTGTCGGTTAAGTTTGGTGCACCAAATGGCAGATTATGTGCAACAGAGCCTTTGCCATCCATACCGTGACATGCGGCACACATTGCAAATTTAGCTTTACCTGCATCAGCGTCTTTCTGGTTAACCGTACGGCCGGAAAGGCTTAGCACATAGGCGGTCATCTCTTTAATACCTTGATCACCAAGCGCATCTTGCCAAGGTGGCATCGCAGCAACACGACCTTTAAGTAGTGTTTCTTTGATCTTGTCAGGTGTGCCACCATATAACCAGTCTTTGTCAGTTAGGTTAGGGAAGCCAGCACCACCACGAGCATCTGAGCCGTGGCATTGTGCACAGTTTTGCGAGAATAAACGCTGACCGATTTCAAGTGCTTCTTCATTTTTTGCAAGCGTTAGTACATCCTGCTTTGCAAACTCTTGGAAGATAGGACCAAAACGAGCTTCAGCTGCTTCAACTTCTTTATCAAGCTGTACCCACTGACCACTTTCATGTGCTTCAGCTATCGCATTTTTAGACTCAGCTAAGGTAGTAATACCTTGGTTAGAGCTCGTCCAGTTTAAGAAACCAGCGAAGTTACCAAGACCTGGATAAGCAGCCAGATAGTATACTGACCAAACAAACGTTGCGAAGAACATGTAAGTCCACCACTTAGGTAGTGGATTGTTTAGTTCCTCAATTCCGTCGAACTCGTGACCACAGCTTTCGCCTTCTTTGACACCCACATAGTTTTTCAGGTTCCAAATCAGCAGGCCGAAAATCAGAGCTAGACATGCTAGGGTTAGTACAATAACCCAAATACTCCAAAAGCTAGTCATTTTTCAGACTCCTTTTCCTCGTTAGAGATAGTGTTGTTGTGTTTTTTCTCGTCTTCAAAAATGGCATTAGCAGCGTCGTCGAAACGGCGCTTAGACCGCTTGCTATATGCCCACACAACAATCACTAAAAACAGTACCAAAATTACCAGAGTTAAAATGCCTCTGTATGTGCCGTAATCCATAACAATTACTTCAAATGTGTGCCAAGTTGCTGTAAGTAAGCGATAAGTGCTTGCATTTCTGTTGCACCTTCGCCATCGTTCATTGCATGGATTTCATCCACTTGCGCTTGTAGCTCAGCATCATCACCGTAGCCTTTGCCATTGTAGCGGTCTGACGACTTATCAATACCAAATGCATCACGGAACACTTGTAATTTTTTCAGAGTATAAGTGGTATCTACTTTCGTGCTATCAAGCCAAGGATAGCCTGGCATGTTTGACTCAGGTACCACAGAGCGAGGATCCATTAAGTGTGCGTAGTGCCAGTCGTCAGAATAACGCTGACCAACACGTGCCAAATCAGGACCCGTACGCTTAGAACCCCACTGGAATGGGTGATCCCATACTGATTCACCCGCTACAGAGTAGTGGCCATAGCGTTCAACTTCATCACGGAATGGACGAACCATTTGTGAGTGACAGTTGTAACAACCCTCACGGACATAAATGTCGCGGCCTTCCATTTCAAGTGCAGTTAGTGGGCGCAAGCCTTCTACTGGTTGAGTGGTATCTTTTTGGAACATTAGTGGAGTAATTTCAACTAGTGCACCGAAGCTAATCGCGAATACCGTTAAGATAGCCATCAGGCCAACGTTCTTTTCAACGATTTCGTGTTTGTTTGTTGAGTTGTTGTTGCTCATACTCAATACCCCTTAAGCCACTTGCGGGTTTGCATCAGTGGTAAGTTGACCACTTTTTGCAGTAACCGTACGGAACACGTTGTAAGCCATTACCAGCATACCGACTACGATGAACACACCGCCTAGGAATCGCATGATATAGAAAGGCTTAGAAGCTTCTAGTGACTGAACAAAGCTGTACATTAATGTACCGTCAGCGTTTACTGCACGCCACATCAGACCTTGCATTACACCAGAGATCCACATTGCAACGATATAAAGTACAACACCTACTGTGTGTAGCCAGAAATGTGTGTTAACTAGCTTGATGCTGTACATATTACCGTGACCAAATAGGGCAGGGATTAGGTGATAAATTGCACCGATAGAAATCATCGCAACCCAGCCTAGTGCACCAGAGTGAACGTGACCTACAGTCCAGTCTGTATAGTGTGAAAGGGCATTTACAGATTTGATAGCCATCATCGGGCCTTCAAACGTAGACATACCGTAAAACGATAGTGACACAACTAGGAAACGAAGTACTGGGTCAGTACGTAATTTATGCCAAGCGCCAGACAGCGTCATGATACCGTTGATCATACCGCCCCAAGAAGGAACGAATAGGATAACTGACATCACCATACCTAGAGACTGTGTCCAGTCAGGTAATGCTGTGTAGTGAAGGTGGTGAGGACCTGCCCAAATATATAGAGAAACAAGTGCCCAGAAGTGAACAACCGATAGACGGTAAGAGTAAACCGGACGACCAGCTTGCTTAGGTACGAAGTAGTACATCATACCAAGGAAACCTGCTGTAAGTAGGAAACCTACTGCGTTGTGGCCATACCACCACTGAACCATCGCATCTACTGCACCTGCGTAGATTGAATAAGATTTAGTAAGTGATACAGGGATAGCCATACTGTTTACAATGTGAAGTACTGCAACAGTGATAATGAAACCAGCGTAGAACCAGTTTGCTACATAGATGTGTGACACTTTACGCTTGATAAGAGTACCAAAGAATACGACAGCATAAGTAACCCATACTACCGCAATTGCGATATCAATCGGCCACTCTAGTTCAGCGTACTCTTTTGAAGAAGTCATGCCTAGAGGAAGCGTGATAGCCGCTGCTACGATAATGGCTTGCCAACCCCAGAAGGTGAATGTGGCAAGTTTGTCAGAGAACAGGCGCGTTTGACATGTGCGCTGAACAACATAGTAAGAGGTTGCAAATAGTGCACTTGTACCAAATGCAAAGATTACTGCGTTCGTGTGTAACGGACGAAGTCTAGAGTAAGTTAACCATGGAATGTCGAAGTTTAACGCAGGCCACGCAAGTTGCGCTGCGATAAATACACCTACACCCATGCCAACAATGCCCCAAATCACTGTCATGATAGCGAATTGGCGTACAACTTTATAATTGTACTCAGTTTGTGATGCTACTGTTTGGCTCATTTTCTGGATTCCGCTGCAATTTATTGCGATTAGAAATGAATTACCTGAATTACAGGCCCTAGTTATATTTCTTCAAGCCCGTCATGTTTTAACTCAAAAGAAGAGTGAAAACCTAACCAGCCCGAGAAACCTTTATTTTTGCGAGGAAATAATAATTTTTTTGCTTATGAAAAGATACCTAAAACGCCTAAAATTATGACATCAATCAAGTTTTCACGCGCTTTTTGCTCGCTTCTTAAGCAACCTAGCATTTGCCCTGAAACTTGCGTACACTGCGCAGGATTCAGAAGTGACGGTAAATCCCTCATGATTGCAAAGCAATTAACAATCGGGTTGCTAGGTGTTTTCCTCGTGGCCTGTTCAGACCCGACTATCATTATACATGAAAGTTCAGAAAAAAGTGAAAGTTCAGTAACAAGAAATGTCTGTAATTTTTCAGCGCCCTGTGATTTGACTCCACAAGTGCAGATTTATCTAGGCTCAGAGCTGGTTCAACCTGAAACAGAGTTTACCATTGGGCTAAAAAGTGCGACTAAAGTAGAGGTCGTTTCCGCTTGGCTTGAGGGAGAAAATATGAATATGGGGAGAATCCCGGTTTTCTTTGACAAAAATACACTGATAGCAAAAACCATGGTCGGTGTATGCACGGATAAATCTATGCGTTGGATTTTACGTTTAGCGCTAACCGTTAACGGCCTGTCTGTTACTACCAGTCACCCAATAGCTGTAAACTACCAATGAATAAATCTGTTTTTATCGAATATCTCAAATTTGCACTTGAACAAAAGCTGATTGAAGCCACTGAAGCGGCAAACAGTGCACGTGCTGACGCTACCCATGAACAAAGTGCAGCCGAAACGCAATACGACTCGTTGAGTATCGAGTATGGCTATTTAGCCGAAGGACAAAGTGAACGCGTTGATGCCATGCATTTGGCAAAACAAACGATATTAAATCAATTGACTCTAGCTGTGGGCAATACAATTACACATAATGCACTAGTTGAAATTGAAGACGAGCAGGGCGATTGTCATTGGTTCTATTTTGCGCCTTGCGAAGGCGGGCTAAAAATCCAATATAAAGAAACACCAGTGTTGGTGTTAACGTTTGATGCGCCCCTTGGCAAGCGCCTAAAAGGGTTAGCGGTAGACGAAGATATTTCGTTTTTCTTCAATGGCCAGCAGCAAACGTTAACTGTGATGCAAATACTGTAGAGTGGTTTAACCTAGGGCCTGTTTACGAGAACAATTTCTTTCTTACTATTGCCCGATATGTGCTTGGTGATTTTCCCATTAATTGCCTAAACACTCTGCTTAATTGCCCTTGTGAATTAAATCCAGAAGCGAGGGCAATATCTTGAATGGAGAGGTTACTGCTCGCGAGCAGCTCTTTGGACATTTCAATACGCACCTGTTGTAAGTAGGCAACGGCAGTTTGTCCTGTCGCTTGTTTAAAGCGGCGGTTAAAGGTGCGATAACTCAAATCAAATTGCGCCGCGACCGCGGGTAAAGAGATTTCTGATGCGGCATTATTTTTAAGCCAAAATTGAATTGCAGCAATTTGCTCGTCGGCATGACGGTCTACAGCACCTTCTAAGTAGCGCTGTTCTTCGTAAGGTTTACGAATTTCATGGGAAAAGTTTTGTTGAACATGGTGAGCTGCATCTATTCCGTAAAGTAATTCAATTATATGAACAATCACATCGGCCAGTGCATTTAAGCTGGCTACAGTGTAGATCCGCTCTGATTGAGTGATAAAGTAATCCGGTTTTAATTCAACATTGGGATATAGATGGGAAAACTGTTTAGCAAAATGCCAATGGGTCGTTGCTGAATGCCCGTCAATCAGGCCTGAATTTGCTAAAAAGCAAACACCCGTGCCAACACCTATCAATGTGCTTCCTGCCCCCCATGCATCCGCAAGTGACTCACTCAGCGCTTGGTTTTGTCTTACAATTGGTCGTGGATTTCGCCATATGCTTGGCACAATAATGTAGTCATACAAAGGCAATGAGCTAAAGTCACTTTGTGCTTCAAGTGTCATGTAATTATCGGCGTTGACTGCTTCGCCTTGGCTGCTGCAAAGTATAACTTCTAAAGGAACATAAGCCTCTTTTAGATGCACTTTAGCAAAGGCTTGTCCGGCTTTGAGCATTTCTAGCGGTAGGGTGACACTGGTAACGAGCATATGCTTGTAAAGCACAATGGCGACCTTTGTACAAGATTTCATCTGCTCCGACCTCTTTGATTTGGCGAAAAATGATTTATATGTGGCGTATTTTGTAAAAACTTAAATTAGAATGCAATTAAAATCAAGTCATTATCTTAGTTCAGAAGTAGGAACGACATGACAGCATTGCCAATTATTGTAGGAATGGGGGGGATTAACGCCGCGGGGCGCACCTCTTTCCATCAAGGCTACAAACGTATTGTACTTGATAAACTTAATGCTAAAGACCGACAAGAGACTTATTTGGGCCTTGCGAGTTTAATGAACTTAGTGCGTTATGAAGATGGCCACCTGATTGACCAAAACGACCAAGTCGTTCAAGAGGGGGAGGTTGAGTTGCGTTTTGGTGAGCAGATCTTAGCGGGAACGTTGATCCGTAAAATCGAAAAAAACCATTTTGATGTAGATGCGACTCCTTGGCAGCAAAAGCTCACAATGAAAGCAAATGATGACAGCAAGATAGTATTTAATTGTCGTAAACGTGACTTACCAGAGCCTGTTCCTGCAGCTTGGCAAGTGATTGAGCTTGATCCAAAAACGGTTGAAGTAACGATTGCGGACCAGATTGAAGTTAAGCATGATAGTCACAGAGATAACCCCATCAAGGCTGCGGGCCAATTACCAACCGGTTTTGAGCCATCTTTGATGTATAACAGTCGCTACCAGCCTCGTGGATTACAGGCGACCATTTTTGCTGCCACCGACGCTATCCGCTCAACGGGTCTTGAGTGGGATAAAGTGATGAATAGTGTGCGCCCAGATCAGATCGGAACTTACTCAGCCTCGGTTGTAGGGCAAATGAATGATGAAGGCTTAGGTGGTTTAGTGCGTAGTCGTTTACGTGGCGACAGAGTAAGCACCAAACAGTTAGCACTAGGCTTAAACACTATGTCCACCGACTTTATCAACGCCTATGTGACCGGAAGCGTTGGCACTACGTTTACGACATCAGGTGCCTGCGCTACGTTTCTATATAACCTTCGCGCTGCAGTGAATGATATTCAGGCTGGCTGTACTCGAGTGGCGATTGTAGCCAGTGTTGAATGTGCTATTACACCAGAGATCATCGAAGGCTTTGGCAATATGGGCGCACTTGCAAACGAAGAAGGCTTGCGCAAACTAGATAACACTGAGCATGTAGATTATCGCAAAACCAGCCGTCCGTTTGGTGAAAACTGTGGTTTTACCATTGGCGAAGGCGCACAAGTGGCGATTTTGATGGATGACGCCTTGGCACTCGAGCTTGGCGCGCAGATCATGGGCTCTGTGGCCGACGTATATGTCAATGCAGACGGCGTGAAAAAGTCGATTACGGCACCTGGACCTGGCAACTACATTACCATGGCAAAATCGGTCGCGCTAGCTCAGCAAATCGCAGGTACTGAGGCATTAACAAAACGCAGCTTTATTTTGGCACATGGTTCAAGTACACCACAAAACCGGGTTACAGAGTCGTTTATCTACCACAGAATTGCAGAAACCTTTGCGATTAATGGTTGGAAAGTGGCGGCGCCAAAAGCCTATGTTGGTCATACCATCGCGCCGGCGTCTGGCGATCAGCTTGCGATGGCACTTGGGGTGTTCGAATACAATATTATGCCAGGGATCACTACAATCAATGCAGTAGCAGAAGATGTTCACGCCGAGCATTTAGATATTCGTACCGAGCACTATGAGTGCGAGCCAATGGATATCGCCTTTATAAACTCCAAGGGCTTTGGTGGTAACAATGCAACGGCAACGGTATTTTCTCCGAAGTTTACGAAGCAGCTACTAAGCAAGCGTTATAGCCAAGCTGAGTTTGCAAGTTACGAGCAACAACTTGCCATTACAACACAAAGACAAGTTGCATATCAGCAAGCGGCCGATTATGGCCAATACGAGCTCATTTATCGTTTTGGCAATGGCATGATTGACGAGTCTGAATTGAATTTAAGCCAGCAAGAGTTAGCCATTCCTGGGTTCGAGCAAAGCATACAGCTTTGTCCAACGAATCCATACGGCGATTTAATCTGATGATTTGATACCAAGAATAATGTTAAGCAAGCAAGGCGTACAGGGAGTACGCCTTTTTTTGTGCCGTTTAATAAAAAGCCGTTTGTGCGTATGGTGGCTATGATTGTAGCTAAAAAGCAGCTATTTAGGTGTTATTGTTAATTTTGTTTGTGACTAAGTGTGTTTTTTGTTTTAAATATGTACTTCAGGTGGTAGTTTGAAGGTGAGAAATTGTTCTCAACTTTATTTAAGGATAGAAAAATGAAAATAACACTTAATAAGAAAAAAATAAAAAATTTGTCTCAACAGGCAGAGTTTAAAGGGCAACAGGCAACACCTTTGGTTGCAGGTGGGCAGGTTGATACATGGGGTAACTGTTCTTTTGGTTGTGATACTGCAATTTATTTAGGCTGTATGACAGGAGATAATTGTTATTCGGGTCGTAATGAAATTTGTATGCCTCCACATTGATCATGAATTAAAAAGCGAATGATAGAAGGCGGTCAACGCCTTTTATCTAATCGAGTTGTCACCATATATCTTCCACTTCAATACACCGCTTTGTGAGGTAGTCACAAACGTCATCTGTAAGTGCCCAGTCAATTCCCCGTAATTTATTAAGGTGAATTAGTTTATCGAGATCGGTCAATGAATTAACCTCAAAGACATCGTCTTCACCATCCCAATCCCAATATGGGATAAGGTGCTCGTATATCTCGTTTGCGCCGTCATAGGTTAATTCCGTAATTGTTTCTAAAAGTGTTGGCGGAATATATATCCCTTTCATATAGTTAGCTGCTTCAGGGATAATGTCATAAACTCGGGAAAGAGATATTTCTCGATGGTCATATTCTTGGACAAAATCTCTTAATATAAACTTAGGTGTTAATGTTTCTTGGACATACATCAATTCATTAATGACGAGTAATTTGAGATTGAAATCGTCAAATTGAGATTCACCACCTGTAGGCAATTGATAGGTTGCAGTATTGTTGTTGTGTAACAGTGTATTTAGGACCTCAGAATTCGTGGTGGGGTTATTTATTACTAATAGAGACCCTATTTGGTGCGCTCCTTTAGACCGTTTAAGTAATTTTGCCGTTTTGGTTGTGTCATCTAGGTCAAAAAAGTAATGAATAGCGAGAGATTTTTGTGCGCTTGTCCAATTTGAAATCATCGGAGTCAGATAGGTAATAATATTTTGCTGTAAGTGAGGCGAATAATCATCGACATCAAATAGATCATTAAATAAATAATGAGCTATCCCTTGGTAGTGTGGCTCATCCAAAGTAAGGATGTACCCATTGATTAAATCGGCCGCCACTTTGGCATGATTAGCCGGGCGCTTAAGTAGAGAAAGTAAAAATAT
>NZ_JAKEVK010000060.1:0-23408 GCF_022398435.1 Pseudoalteromonas sp. Isolate6
TGGAGAATATAAAGCACATAACAGTGCTATTATTTTTGATGATGGCTATTGAATACTTAGCTGTCATGTATTTCCTTTCGCTAAATTCCAATGGGCTCCAAGCCTTTTACGTAAATAATCTAATATTCGGAACACACTTGATATTAGATGTAACTACTTTAGTATTGCTTAAACATAGGTTAAGGTGGTCTTTGCGGTATATTCGTTTGACTAACCCAGATAATTGGCGAGCAATTTATATGACACATGCAGACCCTCTGCTGTATGCCATATTCTATGGCTTTATAATAGTAGATTTGGCAGCTCTTGGTGAAAATGTCATAAGTAATTTAGAATTTTTAGGTATAGATGAAAGCTCCGCCAAACAATTCTGGAGCTGGGGTTTGATATATCATAACTACGAAATCCTAAAGTCGATTTTACTTTCCTGTGTAGTCACCACTCTACTGGCCACCATCTTTGTCGAGCGTCAGCGCCCTGATACGCCAGACGAGGAATTAGAAAGTGAATCTTAGTACTTTGTAACCGTCACTCTATAAGCGGTACTGTCGTGCTCTATGCGCTTATATGATGACTTAACAAGGAACTTCAAACATTAAAAAAGGCGCTTGCGCGCCTTTTTTAATACCTTAATTTACCGCTGATTATTCAGTTTCTGGTAAATTGCGACCGTAGAACACTTCCTGAATTTCACGATTCAGCTTAAGACGAATTTCTTCCTCTTCTTCTGCATCCAAGTCTTCAGTGCTAATTCCAAATAGATACGCATTTAGGTCTGTTTCCTTAAGCATCATCTTAGTATGGAATAGGTTCTCTTGATACACGTTTACGTCTACCATGTGGTATGCGTCTTTAGTATCTTCCGTCATGTAATTCTGGATCGAGTGAATTGCGTGGTCGATATAGTGCTTTACACCATTAACGTCACGAGTAAATCCACGAACACGATAGTCAATCGTTACCACATCTGACTCTAAAGAGTGAATTAAGAAGTTAAGCGCTTTAAGTGGCGAAATAATACCACACGTTGAAACTTCGATATCCGCTCTAAAAGTACAGATACCATCATCAGGGTGTGCTTCAGGATAAGTATGAACACAAATGTGACTCTTATCCAAATGCGCGACCACGGAATCAGGTAGTGGACCTGGTGCTTCGTTGCTATCAAAAGTCTGTTGTTCAACAGGCTCTTCTGATACTAAGATCGTCACACTTGCCCCTTGTGGTTCATAATCTTGACGTGCGATATTCAGTACATTCGCACCGATAATATCCGTTACGTCTTTTAGAATATCTGTCAAACGATCAGCACTGTACTGTTCATCGATGTATTCTAGATATTCTTTACGTTGCTGCTCGGTCTTGGCGTAGCAAATATCGTAAATGCTAAAGCTTAAACTCTTAGTTAAGTTGTTAAAGCCATGGAGTTTAATTTTATCAAAGGGCTTGTTCACGATAGACCCACCTTAATACAAAAAATCTGCGCTGCAGAAACAAAAGTTCGCGGATTTTATACGAAAATAGCGCTATGAAAAAGCGTTATTTTTCGTCAATTTCAACTACTTCATGGCTATGCGTAATTTCTACTGCTTTTTCAAGCATTAATGCCACCGAACAGTACTTTTCGGCGGATAAACTTACAGCTCTTTCTAAGTGTTTTTCAGAGACATTGCGCCCTTTCACCACAAAGTGTAAATTGATCTTGGTAAAAACCCGAGGTGCACTTTCTGCGCGCTCTGCGGTTAATTTTACTTCCACGTCGGTCACATCCTGACGTGCCTTTTGTAGAATGCTGACGACATCGACTGACGAACAACACCCTGCTGACATTAATACCATCTCCATTGGACTTGGCGCTGCACTATCTGAACCGGCATCAAATACCACATTATGTCCCGACGCAGAGCGACCAATAAAGGTATCTCCTTCAACCCATTTTACGCTAGCTAACATAGTTATCCTCTATAAAGCATAACACCGCCAAATGGCGGTGTATCTTAAACCTAGAATTGCCTCTAAGTGTGTTTGTTTACACTGTCGATAGTGATTGTGCCAAGCTATACAGCAGAATCAAACAGGTTTTTAACCAAACCTGCGAACTCTTCTATAAACTCTTTTTGTTCTACGGTGACACGTCTATCCACGACGCTTGATAGCACTTCTTGTAAGTCGTACACAATGCCGTCCACCTCACGCACAATCATACTGCGCTGCTCTGTAGACAACTCAGAGTGTTGCTCGCATATACGAATAACGTTTTCGGCGATCACATCTTCGATTAATTCCATGACTGTTGGAGCCCCTGGTTCTACCGTCCCAGACTTCTCAAACAAGGCTAAGTTTTGCGTCAAATACATGACTAAATCATCGTACCCTTGTTTATCTAAAACCATACTTTGCTCACCCGAACCTATCAAAGACATCTCCTATTGATTTAAGCAGAAAGTTTTTTCGATTGCTACCTTTGTAGTCAACTAGACACAAAAAAGCAGCCGAAGCTGCTTTTCTTTTCAATTTTTATTGAGTAAACCTCAATATTGATATTTTAATCCAAAGATAAACCTGGGCTCAAGCTAGAAGGTAAAGTTACCTTTTCTAGTTCCACGGATGCTACTGGGTATGCACAGTAATCTGCCGCGTAGTATGCGCTTGCACGGTGGTTACCTGACGCACCAATACCACCAAACGGAGCAGCACTTGAAGCACCCGTGATTGGGCGGTTCCAGTTTACGATACCTGCGCGAATACGACGTAAGAAACGATCGTAATCCGCTTCGTTGTCGCCAAGCAGACCTGCTGATAAGCCAAAGCTTGTTTCATTCGCTTTTTCGATTGCAGCGTCAAAGTCTGTGTAGCGGAATACTTTTAATAACGGGCCAAAGTGTTCTTCATCAGGGAAGTCTGCAATATTAGTACATTCGATGATACCTGGCGTCACAAAGCCTGTGCCTTCTGTGTGCGTTAGCTCTATAAGCGACTCACCACCTAACTCAACAAGCTGTTGCTGTGCTTTTACCATGCCTGCAGCTGCTGCATTTGAAATCATTGACCCCATGAACGGTTGATCTGCATCGTCAAAGTTACCCACTTTAATCGCTTTCGTTGCTTTGATCAGTTGTTCAAGGATTGCATCACCTTGTTCACCTGCAGGAAGAAATAGCTTACGAGCACAAGTACAACGCTGACCGCTTGAAATAAACGCAGATTGAATAATGTCGTGTACTGCCGCTTTGGTATCCGCTACGTCTTTTACGATAAGTGGGTTATTGCCACCCATTTCAAGCGCTAAGATCTTACCTGGTTGACCTGCATATTGCTCATGTAGCAAGTGACCCGTACGAGAAGAACCAGTAAAGAATAAGCCGTCGATACCCGCGTGTGACGCAAGTGCTTTACCTGTTTCAACTTCGCCTTGAACTAGGTTAATAACACCAGCAGGAAGGCCTGCTTGTTGCCAGTATTTAAGCGTTAGCTCAGCAACATAAGGTGTAAGCTCAGACGGCTTAAAGATAACCGTGTTACCAGCTAGTAGCGCAGGTACGATATGACCATTTGGTAAGTGGCCAGGGAAGTTATATGGACCAAATACAGCAACTACACCGTGTGCCTTGTGACGGATCACAGCACGGCCAACTGGCATTGGGTTTTCAACAACGCCCGTACGCTCTTGATAGGCTTTCTCAGAAATCGCGATTTTACCTACCATAGCACCCGCTTCTGTACGAGTTTCCCAAAGTGGCTTACCCGTTTCTTTAGCTATTGCGATGGCCAGCTCTTCACTATTTTCTTTTAGTACTTCAGCGAAACGCTTAACAATTTCTAAACGCGCTTCAAAACTCATGTCGCTCCATGAATAGAAAGCTTCACGAGCCGCTTTTACTGCGCCATCAACTTGCTCAGCAGTCGCTGCGTTTGCGCTCCAAATAACGTCGTTGTTTGCTGGGTTTACAGAGCTAAAGCTTGCGCCTTGTCCTGCAATCCACTCACCATTTATTAGTTGTGCTGCATGTGTTGTCATAATCTGTTCCCAATCTTAAATCTTTACTAGGCTTACTTGATCGCCTTCTTCAACTTTTAACGCCGCGGCAACATGTGGAGCAAGCGTTACTTCATTGCTATCAGTCAGGGCTAACTCGATTACCGCTGCGCGATAATCAACAAGTTTACCATTTGCGACCATAACAGGGAATCCACCGTTGCTTTCGCCTATTTTTACAGTACGAGTTTCACTATTGCGAACCGTGCGGATATTCCCCACTTTTGCTTCTACCGTTGGACCCGCGTCGAAGATATCAACATAACCATTAAATGTGAAACCTTCGCTCTTTAATAGCTCAATAGCAGGACGTGTATTATCGTGAACTTCACCAATCACCGCTTGTGCTTCTTTACTAAGCAGATTTACGTAGATTGGATACTTAGGCATTAACTCAGCAATAAAGACCTTTTGGCCGATCCCCGTTAGATAATCCGCTGTCGGGAAGTCCATCGAGAAGAAGTGCTCTTCAAGCCATTGCCAGAACGGACTTTCGCCTTGCTCGTTAGAAACACCACGCATTTCCGCGATAACAGTCTCAGCAAAACGATCACGATGTTGATTAATGAACATAAAGCGAGAGCGAGACAACAGTTTGCCATTTGCGCCTTTGCGATAGCCATCTTTCAAAAACAGGGTGCATAATTCAGTCGCGCCAGTGTAGTCGTTACATAGCGTTAAAATATCCACTGCTTTATAAACATCGAGTGTGCGTGAAGAGTGGATCACTTTGCTTAGGTGATAATGATAAAACGCATCATCTAAACCAACCGCAGCTTCGATACCGCTGGTACCAACCACCTCGCCTGTTTCAGTATCTTCTAATACAAATAAATAACCTTCATCAAAAGGCTTGTCTGCTTGCTTACCAAATGAAGCAACAGAGCGTGCAATCTTCTTCTGTAATAGCTCTTCGTTTACAGGCAAAGAGGTAAAACCGTGGCCTGATTCGTGAGCAATGTTTAAAAGCGCTGGATAATCGCTTTCTTGGATTGGGCGAAGGATCATCATGAGCCCGCTTACTCCTCAAAAATGTGGATAACAACAAGGCCACCAAAAGGTGACCTTGCAACCAGTATTAAGCGTTGTTAGCAACTACCGCAGCAACGGCTTTTTCGAAGCGTGCCATCCCTTCGCGGATGTCAGCTTCTGGAATAACAAGAGACGGAGTGAAACGCACTACGTTTGCACCTGCAACGAGTGACATCACGCCCTGCTTGATACCTTCAACTAAGAATTCTTTTGCTTTGCCTTCGTACTTTTCAGTGACCACACCACCAAGCAATAGACCTTTACCACGTACTTCTTTGAATACGTTGTACTTTTCGTTGATGCCGTTTAGTAGTTCACGGAATAGCTGCTCTTTTGCTTTTACGCCATCAAGTACTACTGTTGTATTTACTGTGTCAAATGCCGCTTCTGCAACCGCACACGCCAGCGGGTTACCACCGTAGGTAGAACCGTGAGTACCTACTTTTAGGTGTGCTGCAATCTCAGTTGTTGTGATCATCGCACCGATAGGGAAACCACCGCCAAGTGCTTTAGCCGTTGTTAAAATATCTGGCGTTACGTTTAAACCTTGGTATGCATACAGGTCACCAGTGCGGCCAACACCTGTTTGCACTTCATCAAAAATAAGTAGCGCGTTGTGCTTGTCACACAGCTCGCGAACACCTTTTACAAACTCAGCAGTTGGTGAAATGATACCACCTTCGCCTTGTAGCGGCTCCATCATCACGGCACAAGTGCTGTCTGAGATAAGCGCTTCAAATGCAGCTAAATCGTTATAGTCTGTGTGAACGATGTCGCCCGGCTTTGGACCAAAGCCATCAGAGTATGCAGCTTGACCACCTACGGTCACAGTAAAGAAAGTACGGCCGTGGAAACCTTTGTTGAAAGAGATAATTTGTGACTTTTCAGCACCAAATTTATCAAGCGCCCAACGGCGTGCTAGTTTAAGCGCCGCTTCGTTCGCTTCTGCACCTGAGTTTGCAAAATAGACTTTTTCTGCGAACGTCGCATCGGTTAGCTTTTTCGCTAAACGTAGTGCAGGCTCATTCGTCATCACATTAGAAAGGTGCCAAACTTTTTCGCCTTGCTCTTTAAGCGCGCCCACCAAAGCTGGGTGACAATGACCTAGACAGTTAACTGCGATACCACCAGCAAAGTCGATGTACTCACGACCTTCCTGATCCCATACTCGAGAACCTTCACCTTTCACTGGAATTACCGCTGAAGGTGCGTAGTTAGGTACCATTACGTCGTCAAACAATTCACGATTGATAGTCATTTTATTTCCTCATATTTGGTGAGTGAAAGTGCAAACAAGGAGTCATTTCCCTTTGGAGGTCGGCGTGTAGCCGCCACTTGATAGGATATTTATTCACACCAATTCGGTGCTATGTATTTTGACCCGCCCCTTGATGGCACAAAATTCATACGCTCATTATTCCAGAAAAAGCGCTATTTGTCTCACTTATACCACGTTCTCAGCCCTTAGTATTCAAGGGTTTAACATATATTCTCAACTCAAGTGAATAACTATCTAGGGCAGATATTTAGGGCAAAGCAAGCACCGTGCAGCCTTGCACAGATCATTTAAGATTAGGTTTTGAATGAATAGTCGCAAAAAAAATTTCAATTTTTTTTACAAAATCGTCAACTGTAGGTTATGGAACGCACATTTTGCCAGCTGTTGACGCATTTCCTCGGTAAGTTCCAAATGATTGAGCAAAATTTCCGCTTCATCGTCTTCAATCAACTGACTATCTTTTAAAACAAGTAGTTGTCCGTAGCCATAGGCTTTTTGCATCACTTGCGTCAAAGGTAGTGGGTCGGTAATGTTTTTATGCGCATTAGGTAGATAAGTTTGCGCATACTCTTCCATGACGGCATTAAAGGGCAAATAACGTAACTCCATTTTTTCAATTAACTTACGTGAAATCTCTGCCGAGTGTTCAATCAACAAGTTACGTAAAAATAACGGATCAGGAGATAACTCCATTAATGCGGTGTGTAGGTCTTTTTGCTTTTTGTCTCGTGCTATTTGTACCTTGGCTTGCCATACCTTTTCGAAGGTCCGTAAATAAAGACGGATCAAGGCCACTTTCCCAAGCTCCAGTAACATGCCCAAAGTAAATGCATGTTGCTCTTTTACCCCAAAAAATGGCGCCAGTTCTTTTGCCGCAATAGCCGTGCTCATGCTCAGCTCGCGTAATTTACGCTTCATTAAACCAAATGGTTCTGTAGCATGCGGCATCCAATGTCTCACCGCCATTGTCGGGATGACCATTTGCAAGTTCTCAAGGCCTAAATACCTTAAAGCTAATGCCGGCGTGTCGACCTTAATAGACGTACCTTTGCTGTTTTTTTTGCGATATTGTGGCAAGTTGACTAGCGAAACCAGCTCACGACCCAACCAACTTAAGTCATTGACCAAAGGCTCTAAACGCCCAACCGAAGCTGAGCGCACGGCAAGAATATCTAAGATCGCAGGAACGGAGTCTTGAATACCAATCACTTCATGATAGATATTATCAAGGTCATGCAGCTGCTTTGTGATAGCTTCTTCGATAACGGAATGTAGATGCTTACTCGCTTTAGCAATATATTTGTGATGACTTGTACTACTTTCTTGTCGTTTGGCAGCCGCAGCAATTTCCACCTCTAGCATAGTGCGCTGGGCGATATTCTCACCGTAGCTAATATCAAACGTGTGGATATAGCCTATTTGCTTTTGCGCAAAGTTGAGGCTGATAAGAAGGTCATGGGCACGCTCGGATAGCGCTTGTGCCATTCTAATTTGCTTATTTTCTTGCGTCATGCATGCTACTTATCTAAAAGAAAAATACTGAGTTAAGCACTCAACAGAATCGTCTTACTGACTAACATTATACCAGTAAAAGCAATATTATGATTTGATATTGCGCACAATAGAATCAAAAAGTTATGTATCAAAAACCAGTCTAACCAGCAAAAGCGCAGTGAATATGGATGTATAACACTTAGGCGAAATCCTGTTGGTTTTGTTTAAACTTTAGAAGCGTTTTATAAAGTTATCAAGTAATGCTAAGCCGTGTTCCGTGAGGATAGCTTCTGGGTGAAATTGCACACCTTCAAGTGCTCTATCGGATGCCAAGAGCCCCATAATTTCATCACGCTCCCCCTCTTGTGTCTGTGTCCAAGCCGTTACGGCTAGAGACTTTGGTAAGCTACTTTGCTCAACAACCAAAGAGTGGTAACGGCATACTTCGTATGGTGATGGCAGGCCTTGAAATACGCCTATGTTGTTATGGTGCACTTGAGACGTCTTACCATGCATCACTTGTTTTGCTCGAATGACTTTGCCACCTAAAGCTTGTGCGATAGTTTGATGACCTAGGCAAATGCCGAGAATAGGGATTTGTCCCTGTAGACGTTTTACGACTTCAAGCGAGATCCCAGCTTCATCAGGGCTACAAGGACCTGGAGATAACACAACATATTTAGGATTAAGCTGCTTGATTTGTGAGGC
This sequence comes from Pseudoalteromonas sp. Isolate6, assembly GCF_022398435.1. Taxonomy (NCBI): domain Bacteria; kingdom Pseudomonadati; phylum Pseudomonadota; class Gammaproteobacteria; order Alteromonadales; family Pseudoalteromonadaceae; genus Pseudoalteromonas; species Pseudoalteromonas sp. Isolate6. The sequence goes on from NZ_JAKEVK010000060.1 coordinate 8,550, forward strand.
GCTGATTTCATCATTTCGCTTTACTAGCACATCCACATCTAAGTGCTGAAAATACTGCACTAGGTTGTAGGTAAAGGAATCATAGTTATCAATCATCAACAGCATGTAGGTACCACTAAAAGAACCAAGCAGCCTATTCGCCACTGGGGTAAAGATCTTCGTTATAAATCTATTTTATCACGAACTCAACAGGAAGGTTTTCTTATATCTAGTATCTGCTTTAAGCCAAGGGGCTATCGCCCCTTTTAATACAAAAAGACACCATAAATGGTGTCTTTTCTTTGTGTTTTTATCAACCGCGTGGAATAAAACCGACGGCGTCATACACAGCTTTAAGCGTTTTCTCGGCACGAATACTTGCTTTTTCCGCGCCTTTTTTCATGATTTCGTTCAGCAGAGTTTGATCTTCACGGATTTCTTTAAAGCGCGCTTGAATAGGCTCAAGCATATTCACTACCGCATCGGCAGTGTCTTTCTTCAAATGACCATACATTTTGTCTTCGTACTCTGGCACTAACTCTTCAATTGAGCGTTTAGTTGCAACACTGAGTAGCGTCAGTAAGTTGGATACACCTGGCTTTTCAACACGATCAAAGTAAATCCGTGCTTGCTCATCTGAATCCGTTACCGCTTTTTTCAGCTTTTTCTCTATCTTCTTAGGTTCATCCAACAGCATCACAAAACCATTTGGGTTTTCGTCTGATTTTGACATCTTCTTGCTCGGATCTTGCAAGCTCATAACACGAGCGCCAAACTCTGGAATATAAGGTTCTGGGATCTTAAAGACATCGCCATACAGGTTATTAAAGCGCGTTGCGATGTCTCGGGTCAACTCAAGGTGCTGTTTTTGGTCTTCACCAACTGGTACCTGATCCGCTTGATACAATAAAATATCCGCAGCTTGCAATACCGGATAGGCGAATAAGCCAACGTTGACGTTATTGGCGTGCTTTGCTGACTTATCTTTAAACTGCGTCATGCGGTTTAATTCACCCATTTGTGCATAACAGTTCAGTACCCAACCTAGCTGTGCATGCTCAGGAACCTGTGATTGTACAAATAGTGACGATTTATCTGGGTCAATGCCGCAAGCGGTATATAGCGCTACGCCGTCTAATACACGATCGCGTAGTTGCTGTGGTTCTTGGCGAACCGTAATGGCGTGCAAGTCAACCAACATAAAGTAACAATCATGATCGTTTTGTAGTTTAAGCCACTGGTTAATGGCACCTACGTAATTGCCTATTGTCATACCACCGGTTGGCTGAATACCACTTAATACTACAGGTTTACTCATGTCGTTCCTTTATTTCTTCATTGAATTAACGTTGATTGATAATGGGGATAATATCTAAGAATCCATCACAAAGGTACTGTGGATTGAACTCTTTCAAATCGAATCCCTGATTATACCCATAATTTAAAGCAATCACAGGTATCTTAGCGCCCTGAGCGGCCAAAATATCGCTTTTAGAATCGCCAACCATAATTAGCTTATCCGCAGGTATACCTAGACGCTCGGCAGCTAACAACAGCGGTGCTGGTGATGGTTTCTTGTCAGTATCATCACCACAGACGATACAATCAAAATGCGCTGTGAGATTTAATTTATCCAGCAGCTTTAGCGTAAATGCACGATTTTTATTGGTCACGATGGCTTTTGGCACTGTGGCAAATGCAGATAGCCCTGTCTCAACATGCGGATACAAACCCGCATACTGACCAACTAATTCATCATAATGCACTTTAAAACGTTCAATGGCAGTGAGCGCTAAACTGTCCGATAGCGCTTCGCTAACTTCATGGCTACCGCTTAGGCCTCTTTTTACTAACATATCGATGCCGTTACCCACCCATTCACGCACTAGAGCATGACTAACAATTGGATGAGCAAGCTCGGACAAGGTTAAATTGAGCGCCATATACATATCCTCGACGCTATCAACTAACGTGCCATCGAGGTCAAATAAAATACCCTCAAAACGCATTATTTTACCTTTGCTAATTCTTGACGCATGGCGTCTATTACCGCTTTGTAATCGGGTTGATTAAAGATAGCGGAACCCGCAACAAACATGTCTGCACCTGCCGCTGCAACTTCAGCAATGTTATCCACTTTAATACCACCATCAACTTCAAGACGGATCTCGCGACCAGAAGCGTCAATACGTGCCCTTGCTTCTTTTAATTTCTCAAGCGTATGTGGAATAAAGCTTTGTCCACCAAAGCCCGGATTCACCGACATCAATAGAATTTGATCAATTTTATCCATCACATGATCGAGATAATGTAGCGGCGTGCCCGGATTAAATACTAAACCCGCTTTACAACCTGACTCTTTAATCAAAGCAAGGCTTCTGTCTATATGCTCGCTGGCCTCTGGATGAAATGTAATAATGCTCGCCCCTGCTTTAGCAAACTCGGGAATTAGGCTATCTACTGGCTTTATCATCAAGTGTACGTCGATAGGAGCGGTAATTCCGTAACTTCTTAATGCGTCACAAATCATTGGGCCAAAGGTTAAATTTGGCACATAGTGATTATCCATTACATCGAAATGAACCACGTCGGCACCTGCTGTCAGTACCTTTTCAACATCTTCGCCTAACCTCGCAAAATCTGCGGATAGAATGGATGGTGCAATTAAAAAATCAGACATACTTTTCCCCTAAACGTAAGACCGCGTTACTGTACCGTAAATTGCCCAAAATGTCTGCGATTTAAGGTTCTTTATGATTGTGCAATAAACGAACATTGTGTATCATTATAAGATATCTAACTTCTGGGGATAGGGTTATGGTTTCTAGATATAAAGCACGGATTGCTCTGCTTGGTGCGGTATTAGCCGTGTCGGCAGGGGTATTTTCTTTCGACAATGATGAAAATCTTGCCGCAAACTACTCCGCATGCACTTGTAGCACTAGCAATTTAAGTAGTCGAATGAATACAGTGGAGTGTCAGCAAGAAGCGCACACCAGTTGGGCTGCATGGTTGACTGGCGGTAGTTCGAGTGGTCAATTCCATTATTTGGATTTGCTTGAGCTGTTACTTGGCTCTAAAGATAATCAAAGCAGTAGTAAAGTTTCATCTCCCTACTAATATCAGTTGAGCCAATCAACTGGTAAAAGGTAAATACTATGGCTACTTCCAATAGTAAACTCGCGTTAGTTCAAAGTGTATGTGCAGCAATGTTTGGTGTACAGAGTGGTCAAAAACAAGCATATGACTTTAACAAAAAGCATTTTTGGCCGTTTGCTTTTGCCGGGCTCGTTTTTGTAGCCGTCTTTGTCATTGGCTTAATTTGGTTTGTAAATGGTGTAGTGTTGGCTTAGCCCTTTATGCCGCAGCAAATTACGGACGGTGATATAACGCCATTAGCTCGTCAACTTTATTCCGTCCATTACCTTTAGGGCTAATTGTACGTTTTACCTTGATCACATCTAGCTTCGCTTGATTATAAATCTTTCGCGTCCACACCGTATCGTGATTGGAGATTAACACTGGCGTTTGCTTTTCAAAAGCCGCAGTTTCCGCAAGGTTCGCCAGCTGTGCTTGATCATCTAAATTAAATCCACCTTTCGCATAGCTAGTAAATGACGCAGTTTTACTCAAAGGCACATACGGAGGATCGCAATATACCACAGCGTTCTTTGGAATGGTTTCAAATACTTGGCTGTAACTTTGGCAAGTAAAAGTGGCATACTGGGCTTTTTCAGCAAACACATATAACTCACGTTCTGGAAAGTAAGGCTTTTTGTATTTACCAAAAGGGACGTTAAAAATACCTTTTAAGTTATAACGACATAAACCATTGTAGCCATGACGATTCATATATAGAAATAGAATCGCACGCTCGTACACATCAATGCTTTCGTTAAACTGTTGTCGGTAGGCGTAGTAAGCATCTGGATCGTTATTCAGCTCGACGAATAGCCTTTTAGCGTCACTAATAAATTCATCCGGAATACGCTTCAACTCTTTATACAGGTTGATAAGATCAGCGTTAATGTCATTTAGGACATAGTGCTTAAACTGAGTATTCAGGAATACAGATCCCGCTCCAACAAAAGGTTCTACTAGCGTGTCGGCATCATTACTTGCTGCTTGTAGGCGCTTAGAAATATCTTCTACTAAGCTGTATTTTCCGCCTGCCCATTTTAAGAAGGCTCTAGTCTTTTGTTGCATGCTCGTTCTATGTCGTGAGTGGTTGCGCGATTTTACACTAAATGTGGCTAATTACCGAGAGACTGAGTAATTTCTTGTTTAATTTTACTCACTCTCTTAAAAAATGGCTGACCTTTTTGTAGCGCTTCTGGCAATACAGCCTTTGCTTGCTTGGCAGACGCTAAATTCTCATAAGCATCAGTAGTAACTACAAACCAAGTCCGACCATTTCTTAAGACAGTAAACTGCTGTGTCACTACCTCGTTATGCTCCGCCATAAACCCTGCAGCAATTTCTCTTTCTGTCACCGCTAGTAATTGGATCACCCATTCATCATCTGAACGACTGAGATACCAAGAGTTTCCAGTCAATGGTTCAGGTTCTATGTGTTGAGGCACCGGTTTTGGTGTTAAAGTGGCAGGAGCACCATCAACATCGACTTTTTCAGCTGCATTCGCTTGCTCTGATAACACGTTATTGTTGTTTGTAGTATCTTCTTTCGCTTCGGTTAGTGCAGATAAAATACTACCAACAGGTGCGGTTTCGGCTTGCGTTGGCGCTTCGGCTGGCAGCTTTGGTTGCACGTCGTTTTCAATTTCAACTTTTTCAACTGTAGCATTTGGCGCTTCAAATACAGCTTGCGCATCAATAGCAGTAGCGACAGTTTCTTCATTATCTTGAGTCGGTGTCCAGTATCGCTTTAATTCCTGCTTATACACTAAAGCGACCATCAACGCGGTTAGCATTAAGCAAAGTGCAATAACATACCACTGCCATTGTGAGCGATGAGAAGCGCTAATACTTTGTGCACGTAGGTTCAAGCTTTCTTGCTGCGGCTGCCAAGAAAGTAAAACACTCGGATTACCTTGCGCTTCGGCAACAAAAGTATTAAAAATAGGATCTTCATCAGGCGGTAAGTCTTTGTAAAACATGCCCATCAAGCGCTTACTTTCGAGTGTAGATAAAGGCTCGATATGAATATCTAAACCTTCAGGGAGCAACAAGGGCTGCTGTGCCGTAGCAAGTATGTAAATGGTTTCGCGAGAAGATTTCGCGAGCTTTTGCAATTGCTCTACAAGTTCTGACGTCAGATGTCGGACATTGTCTAAAACCCACAAGCATGGTCCACAAGCCTGCTCATCATGGAGCAACATGAAGTTTTCACTTAGAGATAACTTCTGATCAATGAGAGGACTACGAAAGCTATGCTCAAGCAGCTGGCGAACCACATCAAACTCAGAGGTATTTGCAGTTAACTTTACAAATGCTTTGTTAAAGTCTGGGTATTTATCGGTTAGAAACGATTCCGCTAAGTAGCTTTTACCAAGACCAGAAGAGCCAACTAAGGTTATCAGGTTTTGGCCATAGTCGAATTGCATAGCAATTCTATCTACCAATGCAGCTCTGCTTGGTAAAATTTGCGACTGCATTTAACGACCTATCAGAGTTACCACGGTTTCATCGCTCACATCATCTACCAGCGCGCATTGACCTAGTTGCGTTGGCAGGATAAAGCGAATTTTGCCTTGTTTGTTCTTTTTGTCTTTGCGCATATGTTGTAAAAATTGCGCTGCAGTCATATCGCTTGGTGCTTCTGTTGGTAATTGATAAAGCGCAATGACGCGACGGATTTTTTCAACATCCGCAGTACTAAGCGCACCACGCTGACAAGCCAGATTTGCAGCTATCATCATACCTGCAGCAACGGCCTCACCATGCAACCAATTACCGTAACCCATTTGCGCTTCAATCGCATGGCCAAAAGTGTGGCCTAGGTTTAGTAATGCGCGTAACCCAGCTTCAGTTTCATCTTTGGCGACTATCTCAGCTTTTATTGCACAGCACTTATAAATAACTTGTTGAAGGCTTTCAGCATCTAGTGCGCTGAGCTGAGAATGACGATCGGTTAATGTATCAAGAAAAGATGCATCATAGATCAAAGCATATTTAATGACTTCGGCCATACCTGCAGCAAATTCTCTTGCAGGTAAGGTGCTTAAGGTCTTGGTATCGATAAAAACCGCTTTTGGCTGATAGAAAGCACCAATCATGTTTTTACCTAGTGGGTGATTTACCGCTGTTTTACCACCAACTGACGAGTCTACTTGTGACAGCAAAGTTGTAGGGATTTGAATAAACGGAACGCCGCGTTGATAGCATGCAGCAACAAAACCAGTTAAGTCACCAACCACGCCGCCACCGAGGGCAATCAAACACGTATCTCGGCCACAATTGTGTTCAAGTAAAAAGGCTGAGATCTTTTCAAACCATTCAAGTGATTTGTATTGTTCACCATCAGGGATAACAAAATATAGCGGCTCTTGAGCGTCAAATATCGCCAATAGATTGCCTAAATATAAAGGTGCGATGGTGGTGTTGGTGATGATAACAGGACGACCCTGCCCAACGTACTGCTTAAGTCGTCCTTCATCTGATAAGAGATGTTCACCGATAAAGATGGGATAGCTCCGCTCGTTTAAATCAACCTTTAATTCAAGCATGGCTTCCCTCCTACGGTGTTGTTATTAGAAATCTAATTTTTCAATAATTTGGTTTGCAACTACTTTAGCGCTTTGCTCATCCGTTCGAACAACGTGATCTGCCACTTCTCTATATAGTGGTTCACGCTCATCGGCTAAGCGCTCCAGTACGTCACGTGAGTCTTCACTGGTTTGTAGTAATGGACGACGCTTATCACGCTGAGTACGAGCTACCTGTTTTTCGATTGGCGTTTCTAGGTAAACAACAATACCACGCGCAGACAACTTGTTGCGCACTTCTTTGCTGATCACAGAGCCACCACCCGTTGCTAACACAATGCCTTGCATTTCTGTTAGGTCAGAGATGACACTTTCTTCACGCTTGCGGAACCCCTCTTCACCTTCGATATCGAATACCCAAGAAATATCAGCACCAGTACGGCGTTCAATTTCTTGATCCGAATCGAAAAATTCAAGGTGTAATTGATCTGCAATGTGACGACCAATCGTGCTTTTACCAGCCCCCATCGGGCCTACTAGAAATATATTACGTTTCTCAGCCATATCTTTTTAGTACAAACGAACTCTAAAATTTGAAATAAAACCCCGCCTAACGACCTGGCCCCAAAATTAAGGAGGGGATTATCTCAGTAATCCGTGAACAATTTCAAGTCAAACCACGCAAAAAGCGTAATACTTTTACTGTCAACGGGCCTATAAACTGTCTTGAATGATCTTGGGGGTCACAAATATCAGCAATTCTCGCTTTTCGTTAATATCACGAGAGTTCTTAAACAATAGACCTAAATATGGGATATCGCCCAAAATTGGGATCTTACTTACTGCTGTTTTCACTTCTTGCTGATAGATACCACCCAGTACGATAGTTTGACCATTTTCGACCAGTACTTGTGTTTGGATCTGTTGGGTGTTGATCGCCGTCGCCGGGCCATTCGGCGTTTGCACGGTATCACCTTTAGTGTCTTGTGTAATCACTAAGTCGAGAATTATTTTATTATCAGGCGTGATTTGCGGCGTCACCTCCAAACTTAACACCGCTTTTTTGAAGCTTACTGTCGTGGCACCACTCGACGAAGCTTCTACGTATGGAATCTCTGTACCTTGCTCTATACGCGCTTTTTTCTGGTTAGCCGTAGTAATGCTTGGCGTCGCGATTATCTCACCCTTGTTCTCTTGCTCCAGTGCTGACAGCTCAAGATCGATCAACGTACCATCCGCCAATTTGGCAATGTGCATACCAATACTACCAGCAGGAACCCCTTTCACGCCTAGATTAACGTTTAAGCGGTTTTCCAAAGACGGGATATTGCCATTGGACAAAGCATCTGCGCCTTCCAGCGTACCAGATATAGCATCACTACCTTGCTGGTCGTTAAAGCCCCAGCGGACACCTAAGTCTTCTTGCACGGTATCATCCACAGTAACCATGCGCGACTCAATACGCACCTGTTTTACTGGCACATCTAAGGTTTCAACCATCCGGCGCACACTTTCAATACTGCGCGAGGTGTCTTTAATTAGTAATGTATTGGTACGTTTATCAACGGAAACACTACCGCGATGGCTAATAATAGAATTAATATCGGTTTTGAGTAAGTCAGCAAACTCTTCCGCTTTTGCGTAATTAAGTTGAATATACTCGCTATATAATGGCTCCAGCTCTTCCACTTGCTGGCGCGCTTGTAACTCTTTGGCTTCTCGCGCTGCCAGTTCTTCTGAAGGTGCAACCATCAAAATAGAACCATCCATACGCTTATCTAAGCCTTTCACACGTAAAACAACATCAAGAGCCTGATCCCAAGGTACACCGTCTAAACGCAGAGTAATATTGCCAGACACCGTGTCACTCGTTACTAGGTTGAAGTTGTTTGTATCGGCGATGATCTGTAATACGGAACGAATTGGAATATCTTGAAAGTTCAACGTGATTGGCTGGCCTTTATACTCCTTTTTATCGCCAAAGGTTTTATTGCCTTCATCCTTTTCGATAGTCAGCGTAAAGATGTTATCAAGCTGCTGATAGGTAAACTTGAACGCCGCATTTGGCTCAATCACGATGCGGCTTTTATTTTCTTCTTTAAAGGTCTCAATACGAGATACCACAGTACCAAAGTCTAACACATCAAGTTCGTATAGCAGGTCTTCTGCAATATCAATATGGTGGAAATCTGCAATGATTTTGCCACCGCGTTCTTGAACATCGATAGCCGCTTGGTTGTGCTCTAGGAATGCAAGGACCTTAGCTTCGCCTCTCTCTCCGCGACGAAAATCAATGGCTTGGATTTGATTGATAAATGCTGTGACTTTTTGACTTTGATCTTGTTCAGAGACAATCGGCTTGTTAGACACATCCACTATCACAAGGTTATTCTTAACCTCAGTTTTATATAGCTTGAGCTCATCCATATTTATGGAAACGGCAAAGCCACCATCTCTGAGTTCACTGGTAATGCCTTGAATACCCGCTTTGTTAATGCTCAATGCTTTTAAGCTTTCTTCAAATTCGGCCTGCTGGAAAAACAATTCAATACTGGCACTTTCGCCAACCACACGAACTTTCGGCTCTGTATTGAGTTTTTCATCAAACACCAGCTGCAACTGAGTCTCCCCTGTCGGCACTGGGTTATAGCGAATGTCATACAACATAGGAATGGCATGCGCAATTGACGAGAGGCCAACTAAAGCAACACCGAGCACGGAACGCCAAATTGTTCGAGTGCTTTTAATGGTTGATTTTAGAACGTTATTATTAGTATTCACTCGTGCCACCTTGTTCCGCTTCTAACATTTCCAATTTTGTTAGCCTTTCTTTCCAACATCCCGTTCCATCTGGGATCAATTCTAATAATTCTAAATGATCAGCTTGTACACTCAGAACTTTGCCGTGATACAAGCCCATATATTCGCCACGTTTTACACGATATAGTCCCTGCGTCGCCGCTTCGATTAGTGCCCAACGGCCGTCCGACTTGGCAATAATGCCTTTCATACGTAGGTTATCCAACGGAAACTTCTCTAATGGGTAACGATCTCTGTCTGGATCTGGGTGTAAGCAGTTTTTAATTTGAACTAATTTATTTTCAATCACTTCAGGCTGCGGCGCAACGAAAGGACTACGTAACTCCGAAGCGCTATATTTAAACGGCTCATAATTTTGCATCTCAGGGATAGGCTCGATTTTAGGCGTTGAGCTCGCCTTTACCTGATCAATAAATTCTTTTTGTTCTGCCGTGCTATCATTACAACCTGAGATGAACATCAATGTGGTCACGCAGAGCATTAGTCGGATCATTTCTGACCTCCTTGCTCATAGCGATAAGTTTTTGCCACAACACTAAATACCAGCTCACCGTTTCCTGCATTTTCGATTCTAAAATCATGTAGGCTGACTATTCGAGGTAACTCAGATACTTTACTTACAAACTGACCAAATTCATGATATTTGCCGATCACCTCTAATTTAATCGGCAATTCGGTATAAAACTCTTTTCGCACCTCTGGCATCCAGCCAATTTTTAGGAAGGTTAATCCACTTGAAGTACCAACGTACGTCAAATCATCAAGTAGACCTGGCGTTTCATTGGAGCTTGGTAATCGTCTCAATAGCTCAGTGAATTGCGCTTCCATATTAATCATTTGCTGTTTGTATAGCTCGAGATTGTTTGCTCTTGCATACTTGATTCGGTAACTCGTTCTCAATTCCTGCTCTTTTTTAACCGCTTGATCGTAGCGCTCAATGGAACTTGAAACCATCAGGTTATAACCCAGTATCATCATCAACAAAACAACGAGAACGGAACATAAAACTTTTACTGGAAATGGCCAGTGGCCGATGTTGTCGAGTTCCAGCTCATTCCAATCTATTTCTTTTAAACTGTTTAAGTCAAAATTCATGCACTATGCCTCCGCCCTATTTCGCTTTATCGGCTAAGTGGATGTCTTCATGAGACTTAACATAAAAATGCATCGTAAAATCACTCAGTAATTTTGAGCTTTGCTCACCGGCAACTATGCCTTGGATCACTGGTCGCTCTAATAAGTAAGAAGATTCAACTTGTCGTAACATCTGCGATAAGCGGTTGTTTGATTCACTTCGGCCAATGACTTTGATCATATTGTCTTTTCGTTCAAGACTGGTGAGGTAAACTCCAGCCGGAACCACTCGCGCTATTTCATCGATAATTTGTGTACCGAGGCTACGATTTAGTTGTAATTCTTCTATGAGCCGGATACGACGTTGTAAATTTTCTTTTTGTTTATTAAGGTCGTTAATCGCGACTATCCGGGAATCTAGTTGAGAGATCTCACTTTCGAGATAGCGATTTTTAATTTCTTGTCCGGTTTTTAAGCCGTCATAAAAACTACCAAGCATGTACATTATCAATAGGCAGGCCGCGATGATAACCGCAATGATAGTCAAAAAGATTTGTTGCGACGCTTGCCTTTGCTGCTCGCGCCAAGGAAGCAAATTTATATGTGGCATGATGAGAAGCTCCTTAATGCCAAGCCTGTAGCTAAGGCGAACTGCGCTTTATGTTTTTGCAGCACATGCCTATCCACCTTTGGTGCAATCTCCATGTCAGCAAACGGATCGGCCACTATTGTATGGATCCCAAGCTCATCAATGAGCAGTTTATCTAAGCCATCAACTAAAGCTGTTCCACCCGTCAACACAATGTAGTCAATATGATCTTTACCACTGGTCGTCATAAACATTTGCACCGCTCGGCGAATTTGCTGCAGCATAGAAGTTTGGAAAGGAGCCAAGACTTCAAAGGTATAGTTTGGCGGCAAATCACCCGTCGTTTTAGCCAGTTCCGCTTCATCGTAAGTTTTGTTGTAATAAGCAACGATACTATTGGTATATTGCTCACCACCAAAGACTTGATCACGGGTGTAAATCGCTTTCCCAGATTGAATAACGCTTATCAGCGTAAGCACTGCACCAATATCTATCATTGCTACGATTTTATCGAAGGCATCGTTGGGTAGCTCAGGATAAATAACGTCCATGGCTCTACTCAGTGCATAGTTCTCTACATCGACAACTTTCGCTTTGAAGCCAGCTTCTTCCAATGCACCTACTCGAGCCTGCACACTCTCGGTGCGAGCCGCTGAGAGCAGTACATTCATTTTTGATGGATCAGCTTCATTTACTCCAATTTTTTCAAAATCTAGGCTAACTTCATCTAATGGGTAAGGGATCAGGCTATCTGCTTCAATAGCTATCTGAGACTCGAGTTCAGCATCAGTTAATGACACATCCATAAAGATCACTTTTGTAATCACGGTCTGACCGGATACGGCAACTGCTGCATATTGCGTGAGCTTTGGAATGCGCCGCTTCATTTTAGTTATCGCGTTGCCGATCGCTTCAATGTCTTGAATGGCCCTTTCATTTACAGCTCCTTTCGGAATAGGCTCAATCGCAACGGCTTCTACACGGTAGCTGGAACTTGTCTTCGACAGCAGCACCGCTTTGACACAATGAGAACCGATATCGATCCCTATCATCAGAGGTGCTTGTTTTTTTAGTAGTTGGCTCAGCATGTGAAGCGCCCGTTTCCTTTTAAGACTGTGTACCATAAAAATTTAGCACACAAAAATATTAATCGTTTTTTAATCAAGATATACTAGCAGTGTCTACCTGTAATTGGGAGTCTAACTAGGGATAATTCCGTGAAATTATTGAAAAGATTTTTACAATTCGTTTTTGTTTGTACCCTCTTAGGCGTGTTGACACTTATCAGTCTTTATTATTATGTCAAATCTGACATACCAAGTGTAGAGGTTTTGAAAGATGTTCAGCTACAAACACCCATGCAAGTCTTTACACGAGACGGGAAACTCATCAACCAGTTTGGTGAAAAGCGCAGGATCCCTGTACGTTTGCAGGATGTTCCACTTCCCATGCGAAAAGCATTCTTAGCAACAGAAGACAATCGCTTTTATGATCATTTCGGTGTAGACCCGATAGGTATCGTCCGCTCCGCTTTAGTGCTCATCACTACAGGGCAAAAAAAGCAGGGAGCGAGTACGCTCACCATGCAACTTGCCAGAAACTTTTTCTTAACAAGAGAGAAAGCCTATATTCGTAAAGTAAAAGAAATCTTTATTGCACTGCACATAGAGCAGCTATTAACGAAAGATGAAATCTTTGAACTTTACTTAAACAAAATTGAACTGGGTAATCGTGCCTTTGGTATCGGTGCCGCAGCACAAGTCTACTACGGTCGCTCACTGTCAGAATTAACTTTAGCAGAAATGGCAATGATTGCAGGTCTGCCAAAAGCGCCCTCTGCGCTGAACCCAATTCGTAATCCTGAGCGCGCACAGCTGCGCCGTAATGTTGTGCTCGGACGAATGCTTGCAGAAAAGTATATTACCCGCGCAGAATATGATGAGGCAACTCAAGCTCCCATCACAGCTAAATTCCATGGTGCCGAAATCGAGCTGTATGCACCTTATATTTCCGAAATGGTTCGTGCCTATATGGTCGAACGCTACGGTACTGATAAAGCTTATAACTCAGGCATGAAAGTTTACACTAGTGTGGAATCTGACATGCAACAGGCTGCTCAGCATGCATTAGTTGATAATTTACATGCCTACGATATGCGTCACGGCTTTAGAGGCGCAGAAGAAACCTATTGGCATGCTGAAACGGAATCGCCGCTAAGCCATGAAGGCATTATTACTCGCCTTAAAAAGGTCAATGAAATTGGACCGTTAAAAGCCGCTGTCGTGCTAAGCATTACAGAAAAAACCGCTGACCTACTTTTAAAAACCGGTGAACAAATTACATTGGAATGGTCAGGCTTAAGTTGGGCCAGACAATACATCAGTGAGACGCGTCAAAGCTTACCACCAAAAACAACCGCAGATATCCTCGCGCCAGGTATGCAAGTGTTTGTCCGTAAACAAGACGACGGTTGGATGTTAAGTCAGTTGCCGCAGGCATCCAGTGCCCTCGTCTCACTTGACCCGCAGGATGGGCGTGTAAAGGCGATTGTGGGTGGCTACAGTTTTGAGCTTAGTCAATACAATCGTGCTACCCAAGCTAAGCGTCAGGTGGGTTCAAACATCAAACCCTTTATTTATTCATCCGCATTAGAAAATGGCTATACCCTAGCCACCATTCTTAATGATGCCCCGATTAATCATTGGGACAGAAGCGTTGGCGTGGCTTGGCGTCCGAAGAATAGCCCTGAAGTGTATAACGGCCCAATCCGTATTCGCCGAGCGCTCGCACAATCGAAAAACGTGGTATCGGTTCGTTTGATCAAAGGCGTTGGCATAAATAAGGCCGCTGATCATTTGCTTAAATTTGGTTTCCAAGACGCAGATATTAACCGTAGTGAATCATTAGCACTCGGTAGTGCCGCATTAACTCCTCTTGAAATGGCACGCGGCATGGCCACTTTTGCCAATGGCGGTCACCTCATTGAGCCGTACTTTATCGATAGAATTACCGACTCATTTGGTACCGAGCTGGGTTCGGCAGAGCCGTTATTAGTCTGCGACGAGCAGCAGCTGGAAGAACAACCTGAGCGCTGTGCACCGCAAGTGATTTCGGAGCAAAACGCATTTCTGATTGCCGATGCACTTCACAGTGCTATCTGGGGTGGCGGTAGCTGGAAACACGACACGGGCTGGAGCGGCACAGGCTGGCGTGGTCAATGGTTAAAACGTCGTGACCTTGCTGGAAAAACGGGTACCACCAACGACTCTGTAGATACTTGGTTTACGGGCTTTAACCGCAACGTCCTCACCACAGTTTGGGTTGGCTTTGACGATGCGAGTAAATCCTTGGGTCGTGCGGCCTACAACGCTAACCTTGGTGATAATCAACTTGTTGGCGCAGAAGCCGGGGCAATTTCAGCACAACCTGCTTGGATAGACTTTATGCGTGAGGCACTTAAAGATCAGCCTTTGGCCCCGATAGAGCCGCCTCCAGGGCTTATTTCAACTCGGATTGACTTAAAGACAGGACTTTTGTCTCGTAAGAACGACTACACATCTCGGTTTGAGTATTTCGAGCAAGGTACAGCCCCGACCAAATACGTATTAGATACGGATAGCAGCACACCGTTTGACGATACCGCGCCGCTACCGACTCACGAAGAGTTATTCTAAAATAGAAATGCCGATACAGATGTATCGGCATTTTTGTCTTATACCAGTTGTATTATAT
>NZ_JAKEVK010000061.1:0-22975 GCF_022398435.1 Pseudoalteromonas sp. Isolate6
TCATAAATTATTACTTTTTGGTTGTGAGGCGGTAATGAAACAATCAGCGGGATTCAACCTACTAGAACTAATGATAACCATCGCTATATTGGCTATCGTCTTGGCCATTTCATTTAGCTTTGATGGCAACCTGCTGCAACGTAACCGAGCAGAGTCTTTCTTACAAGAATTACAGCGCAATATTGCATTTGCTCGTGTAAAGGCAACCGCCGCAGACGAAATTGTCATTCTCTGCCCAGCTCCCCCAGCCAATATTCAAGCTAGGAGTCCATTTACTTGCCAAGATAATTGGGCAACGAACAGAATTAGCGTGTTTGTTGATAGTGATAAAAATGGCACATTTAGTAATGGTGATACTATCCATAGAACTATGGAGGTCGTAGACGATAACGACACTATGGTATTTTCTGGTGACAATCGTCTAAGGTTTGATTCAAGCGGACTTTTAAGTGGTTCAAACGCCGGCAATTTTACCTATTGTCCTGGCAGTGACGACAACAATCAGCAGTTGAGTGTTTCAACCGCTGGCACAGCATTATATCGTGGAGATACGACAGAATCCTGCGAATAGCCACAAAAGTACTGACGCGTAAAATATCTCTTCGCTTCAACCTTGCCTTTAACACACAAACAACTAGGCTTAAAGAAAATGTAATTCGAGGCAAAGGATATGCGTCGCTATATGGGTTTTTCCCTACTGGAATCTTTAGTGTGTTTGGCGATTATCACCATCGTCAGCTTATTTTCTCTTCCCAGTCTTACGGCTTTATTTCAGTTTGATAAACCAAAAATAAAACTTGAAGCACTGCGGCGAGCGATTAATTTGGCTCGCATTCAAGCTGTTGCAAGCGGTGCAACCGTCACTTTATGCCCACTGAAAAATAATCGCTGCGACAGCAAAGAATGGCACACTCAGTTAACGGTTTTTATTGATTACCACCCCCAAGGTGAGTTTTCAGACGATGATTATAAATTAGCTGTTGTGGACTCAATAGACTCAGGTGACAAGCTCACTTACCCAAGAAACGCTATTATATTTCGCCGCTTTGGTCATCTCGCAGGACTCTATAACGGTACTTTTGTCTACTGTAACGCAAGTTCTACCATGGGATTGTCGTTGTCAGTTAGCTACACAGGGAGAAGCACTCTAAAAGATACAGATGAGTGCCAAGAATAAATAATCTGAGGTTTGGATAAGTAATGTTAATACAAAGGGGAGCCAACGACTCCCCGAAAAAATTAACGTTCCCAACACCTATCTATAGCGTCTTGATTCGTGGTCCCAGTAACACCACGAACGCCAAGCTCATCAATAGTTAAAGCTGGGCACTGTTGATCTCCTTGAACTGGCCCTGCAGCAGCTGTTGCAACAATTGTAAAGGTATTTGCGGTAACGTTTTCAAGTGTCACATTGAAGTAGCCATTTTCTGTTGCTGTCGGCACACCAATATTTGCAAGATTATTTGAATACGCTCTATTGTCCACAAAAAACTGCTCTTGCTTATTTGCAGCATCAAGTAACAAAGTCATGGCATCAGCCCTTGCTCCTCGTCTCACATATTCAGTGTAGTTAGGGTACGCAACAGCAGAGAGGATACCAATGATCACTACCACTATCATTACTTCAATCAGGGTAAAGCCTGACATTGTTTTGCCTAGGATACTATTTCTTCTCATCGCTATCTTCCCTCTTATAAATGTAAAGTTGCCTTGTTCTGATCCCAGAAGTTTTATCTTTAAAGATAATAACCTTGTCGTTATCTCCGACAACTGGCACTGGTTCACCCGGTATTCCTGGCGGCACAAATGGATTACTATCATCAGCTATAATTCCAGGGCCAGCAATAAAAGGAATTCGTTTACCATTTTCGTCTTTACGTACAACTAGAGTTGGTGTATCCGGTAGATCCTGTGAAGTCACGTAGGTTTTCCCTGTGCCATAATGTAAGTGGAACATGTACAGCTGCCCTTTACCACCCGTTAACGTGCATTGTTGGGTAGTCTGATCTGCAGGTGTAAATGAAGTGAAGTAAGCAACTCCTCCAATTACAGTAGCACCAGATAGTGATTTTTCACCTCCTGATAACTGATACTTCCAGCCATTAAACTTAGCCAGTTCTACTTCTAGTTCAACAAAGTCATCAATATCATCTACAGCATTTCCGAACGGATCACTCTTCATTTCCATTAAATCAGAAACTAGTATAGGGTCTGGAATATCACTTACAAAAGACTGTGTTTTCGTGTGTATGTCCCTAATCATGAAAAGATAGTCATTCACGCTTGAGTCTGTTGGCTTAGAGCGATTACCACTGCCGATAACGATTGCATCAAACGGTGTATCTCTGCGCTCTTTAATTAAATTCCCATTATATCTGGTCTCTGTTACTTTACTATAAAAGGTACGGGCAACAGTTGGACGATAGAAGAAGCGCCTATCTTCATTAGCAGAGCTATTCCCCAAACGCGCCAATTCGAAATGAGTCCAAGGCTCAGTACTATCAGATGGGTTTGGGCCGGGTATATCAATTCTCCAGATACTCCCCGCGGTATCCGCTAGGTAAATTCGGTCAATATAGCCATCATAGTCTGAGTCCGTTAACGTTGGCTCCGCAACAATACTGTGCTTACCTTTAAACGCATCTCCAGTAAGCGACCAGACGATATCAGCATTGTTTGACATGATATCAACCATGTAAATTCCTACGCCTTTATCATTATCATCGCTACGTGAAACATTGTCTTTATTGGTATTATATCCTGCTGCAAAAACCAATACCGGTCTATCCTTTTGCTTTTCAATGAAAGTCACTACAGGCTTAGACCACGTTTGTCCTAAATTCTTAAATTTGTTTGAATCCCCGGAAATAGGCGCACCCCACAATAGTTTAGGCGAATCCGGATTGGTAATATCAAAACCATAGTATTTATTGCCGCCACGGCGCATCCCTACAAATGCCCAGACTTTGTCTCCCGATTCCACTTTGCGATTTTTATTCACATCGTGAAAGTACACAGTAATAGGCCCATCTAGACCATACAGTTTAGTTTCTGCTTTACGTGTTTTTACCGGATTCAAAATAGGTAATAAAGAGCCAGGGATAAATGCCCAGCTTTCACTTACGCTATTTCCGTGGTCTTTAAACATGTGAAGCATACCTGCATTGGTGCCAATGAGCACACGGATATCGCCGTTGCCATAGTCAATTGTTGCGGGTTTTGAATGTAGGGGATCAGCAAAGATGTCTGGTCTTCTTTCAGAGCGTAAGCCATCACCATCTTCATCATCAACATCTTGGCCTATCGCCCAATTAAAAATATTTTGTATCTCACTTTTACTTGCACCACTTAATTCCATTGCAGCGGCAAGCTTAGTTAAATTACCATAGGCACTTTCGGCGTTATTATAAGTGAAGTCAACTAAATCACTGCCACCAAAATCAGACAGGACTTTTCTAGTGATCTGATTTTCAAGGGCATAGTTAACTCCGCCCTTTTCTATATTATTGCCATCTTTTGAGTCCGCTTGCGACCAATACGTCGTGATGTTGCTATCAATAACACCCTTGTTATCTATCGCTTTGGTTCGCTCCTGACCTACTATTTCTGTACCCACAAACTTTAGCTTTTTCAGGTTGCCACGCCAACGCGTATGTGTTTCCGGTTTAAACTGTGTGTAATAAAGTGCATCACCGGTTTGGGTTTGGTCTTCGGCATTGGCAGACACCGTTGGTGAGCTAAAACTTGCACTTACATTTCTGATATTGGTAATGGTGGTTTTGAGTACGTCTGACAACTCGTCCGCAGTATTAGCATGAAGATATTGCCCACCACCTTGCGCCGCGGTTTCCTTCAGCAGGTCCTTGCCTGTACCAGACATACCGTTACCAAAACCGATTGTAAAAACACGTGCAAAGTCGTGTTCATCAGGCGTAGAAGGGTATAAGTCAACTTTTACTTGAGACGTACCGCGCATTGTTTTAGCTAATGCGGGTAAATAATTTTTAGTGACACCAGAGCCTTCATTTATATCAAAGTAATTGGGGTATGCACCGTAGACTGAGAAATATTCATTCACTATGCTGTTGTTGGAGCTGGTGTCACTGGTTGGATCTCCATCTGTCATTAAGATTAAATTAATAGAGGTATCGCAGCGCTCCTCCGCGCCACGAGCAGGAGTAAACGCGGAGATATAATTACCACGACTTTCTATGCTTTTATCTCTATCATTTCCACCATTTTCTCCCCAGTAAACGCCTCCACCTTTGAGGTAATTATACAACTCCCATAGGGTTTCCGACAAAGGCGTTGAACCAGAAGCAGGTAATGCATTTATTTTATTTACGATGTCGTTACGGCTACTACCAATACCATTTAATATATAACCGCCACTTGAAGAATACAGACGAGATAAGCCAAACTGGATATCTGCGTTATCATTCACCAGTTTACGCATCGCATTTTGTGCTACCTTTAGGCGGCTATCAGCACAGCCCTGAACATAATTCCCAAATTGGTTTTTTTGATAACACTTATTACCTTGAAAACAATCAGACGATCGATACCCATTCCTTTTGACCCTACGCCAGCCCTTCCACGTGTAATATGAGTAACGTTCGTAACACGCCTTACCATTTTGAGAATCCCACGCCATACTGCCTGATGTATCAAATAGCATCAGCACCCGAGGTTGCTCGCGAGTAGAAACATTGTGTTTAACATAAAGCTCAATGTCTTCTGCTTGAGCGGTTTGTAATAGCGCCATTAATGCAACTATCGTGTATATTAACTTATTCATATCAGTTACTCGAAAAAGGCTGTTAATTCGAAACGCTCACAATTTCCTGACCAATACCCATCACAATGGTGACGTTATGACGTCCTCTATCGCCATACCCCACAGTAGCTCGGACTTCGGTCATGTTGCAAACGAACCCTTCGGTATAGTCATATTGACGAGGACAAAACAACTCTAACTCTCCATTATTTAGGTTGGTTACAGTGGCTTGTAAGCCATTCGGCGTTTGAACGGTTGTCCCATCGTTAGCTAGCTGCTGTCGTGAGCGTAAAAATACACTATTAGCGGCTCGCTGCTCTTGTCTTATTAGTCTTTGCATTTCACCAAACAGTAAACTCTCAGCTTCTTCTCGTTCCATCACCGCATGTGTCATTTTAATATCCAATGTGCTGGTGCTCATCAATGTCACTGCAACTGCCATTATTGCAACTACCATGACCATCGCCATGATCAGTACCACACCTCGTTGTTTTACATTTCCCATGCCGAGCCTCCCATGTTGTACATTGATATTGTGGTTGAAAATACAGTACGTCTGATAGCGTCGTTATAAGTAACCGTTCTCCTATTAGGGTCATTCCCTAATACATACGATCGCGACTGCACCCCAAAATCAACATCTGGTTCCAATACTCTTACCAATACGAACAACTGTAGAGATAATATGCCTCTTGTGGCACCCCAATCAGCATCAGACATAGTTGCTGTATTTCTATACCTATCAACACGACCATCAAAATTGGTGTCTAAGCCAAAAATAAAACGAATTTGTTCAACGCCTTCGATCACCAGCTCGTCTGTCATACCACCATTAACATGTAACCTTTGCCTTCTTAGGACTGGGATAGTAATAGTGCGATTATTAATGACTTGTTGCTCTTCACTTACATAATATACATGGTGACTATATGGCCAAAGTGTTGCATTAACACTTGGCATATTCCCGACATTACCCCCCGCGATAAATTCAGCTTGCTCTTGCTGTGCAATAAAATAATACCTGGTTGATTGGATAGCACCTGCATCTGGCACAAGACCCGTTACATCTACAGGACTCCCTTCTAAAAATTTTACCTGTAAAACTTCTGACTCTGGTTTCGCTCTGGTAATACATCCAAGTGCTGTCGAATTAGTAGTGAAGGTTGCCCAAATTGGACGAAAGTTTGCGGGTTGGTTATTGGGAAAACTTCCATTGTTAATTCCTCCTGAACAATCATTGCCAGGGTTTGCAGGCGCGACTTGATTATTAGGGGAAAACGCTTTTTCATAAAAAGTCCCCCAAAAGCCGACTTGCTCAATATCACGGCGCATTATTGATAGAGCCAGGCGACCCTTCTCTTGTAATTCTCCAATTTGCATCGTGTCATTGGTGGTCGCCTTCATACCTACGTATGTTGCTATAACACCGCCCAGTAACAATACGCCAATAAACATAGCGATCATTATTTCTAATAAAGTAAACCCTAACACCCTCTTCATGGCTCACTCCTAATTAAGACAAACGTATCCATAACTACTGCTCTACGCCTATCATCAACCGTGCCACAACTTCCTGCGGGATTATTCGCAAGGGCTGTCATGGCTTGACGACCTCGCCAAGTGACGATGACCTGTACATTTACCCCTGATGTATCACCGGCAACTTGAGTAGGGTTAATACAAACAACCGCGTTATCCAGCGAACCTGTATTCTCCCTTGCTCTTATAGCTTGGCGCCAATTAGCAATATCTGTTCTCGCAAGCGTTGCGGCATTGCAGCGCTGAGAATAACACGTGGTGTTTTCTTGGACGTCTTCTGTGCTATTAAAGTTGATGTTGTAGAGTGTAGCTATATTTGCCGCATCATTTGTTCTTATTCTGTGCATGATGTCGCTGGCAAGTTCGACCGCCGCGGCTCGCTGCATTGAATCAAAACTTGCTTGTTTAGCTTTTGCTTGTAATGCCACAGCACCAAGCAACCCAAAGCTCAAAATCATAAACGCAATAAGCACTTCTAACAATGTGAAGCCCTGTTGCTTTAGCGAAATATGCATATCTCAACCAAAATTCAATTATCCTAGCTTCAGTTTAAGCAGTCGTCTTTGAAACTCAATACGAGATAGTATGAAAGGTCTTTTGAGGCGATAAGCGGTTTATTCACCGCTTAACACTCAAAACAATGTTTTTAGTTGGGTGTAAGCTCTACGGCTAACTTCATAGCGATTGGGGAGTGACTCGAGGCACACATAGTGTTTTTGTTCATGCAACTCTAACGCGGAGATTTCCGTTCGTTTAACTAATGTGCGGCGATGGATTTGAATAAAATGTGTCGGGAACTTATCTAACAGTGACTTGAGTGACATGTCAATGAGTGCTTGTAGGCCAGAATTCAATGTTACTCGCGTATACTTTTCATCCGCCTCGGCAACAATCACATCCGAAACCTGAACGTGACGCAACTCACTGCCAACGTAATAGCTGAGCGTCTCCATACTCGGAAAGATAGTAGTCAATAAAGCATCTAGCTTATCACTATCTAGTGGCTTCACTAGATAGCCATTAGCGTGCAGTTCAAATGCTTCTAACGCATATTCCGGATGCGCCGTTAGAAACACGATTTTCATCCTCGGAAATTGCAAGCGTAATTGGCTCGCGAGTTCAACACCTGACTGACCCGGCATTGAAATATCAAGAAAAATAAGCTGCACAGGCTCCTGTTTTAATAGCGCTTCCACACTATCTGCGCAATCAGCTTCACCGATACAGCGAAAGCCTCTATGCTTTTGCATTAGCCGTTTAACGCGCGCTCTTGCCAACGGCTCATCGTCCACAATAAGATAAGATATTAATGTCTTCATAGCGGTAGCGAAAAACTGACGGTATAGCTATCTTGACTGGCTTCAGTTTTAAAATCAATGGATTGATTGTAGTGTAAAGCCAAGCGGCGCCTGATATTACTTATCCCAATGCCATGCCCTTGGTGCGTCGGCTTTAATTTAGCGTCATAGCTGTTAAAAATTACCACCGTTAAGGTGCGTTGACTACGGTGAATATGAATACGAATATCTGCTCCGTTTGGATTTGGCTCTACTCCGTGGCTAACCGCGTTCTCCACCAATGGCTGTAATATCAACGCAGGGATCAAAACATTTCCCAAGACATTGTCTAACTCCCATTCTACCCTCAAACGCTCTGCGAAGCGCCACTTCTCAAGTGCTAAATATGCTTTACATAAAGATATTTCACTTTCCAGCGGAACAGTATTTTGTGTAGACATCGCAGCGCGTGATAAATCGGCAAGGGCTAATGCTGATTTTTCTGCTGCATTTGCATCAATATGAGCCAATTCGGCCACAGTATTGAGTGAGTTATATAAAAAGTGCGGCCGAATTCTCGCACGTAACGCTTCAAGTTCCGCTTGGGATAGCGCTTTCACCTTACGAATATTATCGGTAAAAATAGCTAAAAAATGTGCAAAGAGAGTGATAATACAAAGGCATATTGCGATATTACGCCACAAATTCAATTCAACTTTTGCCTCATCAACCCAACCCAATAGTGCAAAACCATAGGGAACAGCCGTGCTCGTTACGCCAGTGCAAAACACAAAGACTAAGATGAGAATTCCAGCTTCTACGAGATCCGAACGCTTTTCAACAGCGTGGCGAACAATCGCTATGACGGCTAGTGATAAAAAGGCAGTGAAATGAATGAATAAGCTAGTTAACCCGAGAGATTGCCAAAACGCTGTCGCGGAAATCAGCGTATATAAAAAGGCTAGGATTTGCGAGGCAACCAGCAATGCTAGCACACCTCGCTCACTCAATAGTGCAGACAACAACCTGATACGCGGTGTCATCGTGCTAACTCTCTTATCTGAGTTCTACTGGTACGGCAAACACGACATTTTCTTCTTGTCCAGGGTTCTCAACTACCGTTTCCCCACCAAGTTCTTTAAGCCGTGAGATAACCTGCTGAACCAGCACTTCAGGTGCTGATGCGCCCGCAGTTACACCAACCTTTGCAACCTCATCGAACCAAGCTTCTTCGATGGAAGAGGCATCATCGATGAGAAATGCCTTAGTTCCCATTTTATCCGCAAGTTCTCTTAAGCGGTTAGAATTAGAACTATTTTTAGCACCAACTACGAGCAGTAGTTCCACTTTATCCGCTAAGTCACGAACCGCATCTTGACGGTTTTGCGTAGCATAACAGATATCATCTTTTCGTGGACCGCTAATATTTGGGAACTTATTGCGCAGCGCATCAATTACATCCGCAGTGTCATCTACCGATAACGTTGTTTGACTGCAATAGAATACATTGTCTGCATTTTTAACTTCGAGTGTCACTACATCCTCGGGCTTTTCAACTAAGTAAATACCACCGTTCGGATTGTCATACTGACCCATGGTACCCTCAACCTCTGGATGACCGTGGTGCCCGATTAAAATACATTCAGTGCCTCTGCGACTAGCACGCGTCACTTCCATATGTACTTTTGTTACTAATGGACAGGTTGCATCGAAAACCTTCAATTCCCGACGCTTTGCTTCATTACGTACTTGCTGAGAAACACCATGTGCACTGAAAATAACAATGCTGTCGTCTGGTACTTCATTTAGCTCTTCAACGAACACCGCACCACGAGATTTCAAACCATCAACAACATATTTGTTATGAACCACTTCGTGACGAACATAAATAGGCGCCTCAAAAATATCGAGTGCACGCTCAACAATACTAATCGCTCTATCTACGCCTGCACAGAATCCTCTCGGGTTTGCCAGCAAGATTTCCATTAGTTATTTACCTCAAGAATTTCCACTTCAAATGTTATTTTTTGACCCGCAAGTGGGTGGTTGAAATCAACCGTTACCGAATCACCGGCCACCTCTCGTATCAATCCAGGCAAGTCAGTACCATCAGGTTGCGTAAATGCAATAATGCTGCCCACTTGAGCGGGGGTTTCTGCGCCAAACTTGCTTCTATCAACATAGTAAATGTTGTCAGGATTTGGTTGTCCGAACGCGTCTTCTGGCTCTAGCTCAAAAGATTTCTCATCGCCTGCTTTTAACCCAAGCAAACACTTTTCAAAATTTTCCGTCAGGCTGCCATCACCCATGAATAGCTTTGCGGGTTTATTATGAACCTTGGTGGAATCTGCTGCTGAACCGTCTGATAACTTGATTGAAAAGTGGAACAATACTTCAGATTTTGCTCCAATTAGTTGCTCACTCACGCATTTTTCTCCTGTGGTTTATCGCCACTGGTAAAGGCATCAAAAATTAATAGTGCAGCACCGCCAACAATCGCCATATCTGCAACATTAAAGGCTGGATAATGCCAATCCTGATAATAAAAATGTAGAAAATCAATAACATAACCATGAATGATACGGTCATATAAATTCCCTACGGCGCCACCTAGTACCATCGCATAGGCTAATCCTAGTTTCCAATTAGATGCTGGCAATTTACGTAACCAGAAGATCAGCAAAGTACTAATCGCCACGGCAATACCACTTAAAAAGTACCGTTGCCAACCGCCCGCTTCACTTAAAAAGCTAAACGCTGCACCATAGTTATGCATGTAAGTAAGGTTGAATATTGGCAAAATATCAATGGATTCGTAGAGTTCCATTTCAGCCATAACCAGTGCTTTGGTGAAGTAGTCTACTGCAAAAAGCAGTAGACTAAGCCACAACCACACCAGACCACTTTTCTGTGTAGTTTGTGTCACGTTTTACTCCTAGGCAAATTGACGCTGCTCGCCATCACCTTCAACGTTACTAATACAACGGCCACAGATGTCTGGGTGTTGCTCGTCTGTACCTACGTCGTCGGTATAATGCCAACAACGATCACACTTCTTAGCTGATGTTGCCGCTACACTAATAAACAAACCATCAATTTCTGATGAGATTGCATTTTCTGGCTTGCTGTTTACCACTTCTACAGTTGCTTTCGAAGTCAGTAAAACAAAGCGTAATTCGTCACCAATAGCACTGAGTTGCTCAGCTAAGTCACTGCCTGTGTATAGCGTTACTTCTGCCTGTAGCGTTGCACCGATCACTTCTTCTTTACGTGCATTCTCTAGTACACGGTTCACTTCATCACGTACCGCAAGTAAGTTCTGCCAGTAAGCATTATTCAACGAGCCTTCTGTCGCCCCTTCAATTGCATCATACCAAGTGTCCGTGAATACAAACTGGCCGCGCTCACCTGGTAATACTTCCCAGATTTCTTGTGCAGTAAAGCTCATAATTGGCGCCATCCAACGCGTCATAGCTTCGGCGATATGATAAAGCGCAGATTGGCAAGAACGACGCGCATGGCTATCACTTTTCGCGGTGTACTGGCGGTCTTTAATCACGTCTAGATAGAACGAGCCCAATTCACCTGTACAGAAATTCATGAGCTTTTGTGTTACTTGAAGCATTTGATACTTATCGTACGCTGTTTTGATCTCAGTTTGTAGCTGTGCGGCACGCGCTACAATCCAGCGATCTAGCTCAACCATATCTTCAATTGCTACTAAATCCGTTTTTGGATCAAAGCCACTTAGGTTCGCAAGTAGGTAACGACTTGTGTTACGAATACGACGATAACGGTCTGCTGAACGCTTAAAGATTTCATCAGACACGGTCATTTCGGCCGTATAATCAGTGGAAGCTACCCATAAGCGTAAAATATCTGCACCTAGCTTGTTCATGATGTCTTGCGGCGAGATCACGTTACCTAATGACTTAGACATCTTGTGGCCTTTTTCATCGACCGTGAAGCCGTGCGTTAACACTTGCTTATAAGGCGCGTGACCATTGATAGCAACTGAAGTCATCATTGACGACATAAACCAACCACGGTGCTGATCCGAGCCTTCAAGGTAAAGATCTGCAGGGCCTGTTAATTCTTCGCGTGCATCAACAACACACGCATGCGTTACGCCTGAGTCAAACCATACGTCTAACGTATCTCGTACTTTTACGTATTGTTGAGCATCTGCTTCACTTAGTAGCGCGCTTGGCTCTAAGTCGTACCATGCTTGAATACCCTTTTCTTCCACTAATTTAGCAACGGCTTCAATTAAGGCTTCCGTTTCAGGGTGCAAGCTACCTGTGTCTTTATCGACAAATAATGCGATTGGTACACCCCAAGTTCGCTGGCGTGAAATACACCAGTCAGGGCGACCTTCAACCATGTTTGCAATGCGGCTTTCACCCCACTCTGGTAACCATTCAGTCTTTTTGATCTCATTTAGTGAATCAGCACGAAGGTTAGCCTGATCCATGCTGACGAACCATTGCGGCGTCGCACGGAAAATAATCGGAGTTTTGTGACGCCAGCAATGTGGATAACTATGCGTTAGTGCCTTATGGCGGAATAACACGCCTTTCTCAGTTAATAACTCAATGATGCTATCATTTGCTTTAAATACGTGTTGGCCTGCAAAAATCGGCGTATCAGGTAGATAAACGCCATTTGCACCAACAGGGTTCGCAACCTCTAGACCGTAAGCCTGACCTGCGGTAAAGTCTTCTTGACCGTGACCAGGTGCTGTATGAACGATACCAGTACCTGAGTCCGTTGTTACGTGTTCACCTAAGATAACAGGCACATCGAAATCTAAGAATGGGTGTGCAACGCGCAGATTCTCAAGCGCAGCGCCTTTCGCGTAACCTAATACGTGGAAGTGCTTGAATCCAAAACGATCAACAGCGTCTTTGACTAATTCAGAACCAAGCACAATACGCTGTTCTTGACCTTCATCTTCGATTTGTACCAGCGCATACTCTAGTGCACCATGTACTGCCACAGCGCGGTTTGCAGGTAGTGTCCAAGGTGTTGTAGTCCAAATTGCGGTACTTACTTCGCCTTTTCCTTCATGGCCTTCTGCCAAACCAAATGCACTTATGATTGCCGCTTGATCAGCAAACACAAATTTTACGTCAATTGCAGGTGATTGTTTGTCTTGATATTCAACTTCTGCTTCTGCAAGCGCTGAACCACAATCCGTACACCAGTGAACTGGCTTTGCACCTTTGTGCAGGTGACCATTTTTGATAATACGGCCAAGCACACGAATAGCATTGGCTTCAAAATCAAAGTTCATGGTTAGGTAAGGCTTATCCCAGTCACCTAACACACCAAGGCGTTTGAAATCTGTTTTTTGGCCATCAACTTGCTTTTTAGCGTAGTCGCGACACTTTTCACGGAATTCAGCAGCCGATACTTTCTTACCTGGTTTGCCTACTTTCTTTTCTACCTGTAGCTCAATTGGAAGACCATGACAGTCCCAACCAGGTACGTAAGGCGCATCAAAATCAGAAAGCGTTTTTGACTTGATAATAATATCTTTTAGGATTTTGTTTACTGAGTGACCTAGGTGAATATCACCATTTGCATACGGAGGACCGTCATGCAAAATAAATGGCTTTTTACCTTTTTTCGCAATGCGAATTTGACCGTATAGGTCTTCTTCATACCATTTTTTCAGCATCTTTGGTTCGCGTTGCGCCAAATTACCACGCATCGGAAACTCAGTTTCCGGTAGATTTAAAGTATGTTTGTAGTCGCTCATTTATCCTACTTTCCGTATCGGCTACGTTAAAGAAAAACACTGTTTTGCATTGCTAACATCACGACTGATTTGTTCTGTTAACTGCGACAATGTTTCGAATTTTTGCTCATCGCGAAGCTTTTTAATTAGCTCCACTTTCATAAACTGACCGTAGATGGTCTCATTAAAATTAAACAGATGCACCTCTAAAAGGGCTTTCGTTCCGTTTAGCGTTGGCTTAGTGCCAACATTCGCTACGCCATAATGTGTTTTGTGATTCACAGTCGCTTTGACCGCATACACACCGCGCACAGGGCTCACTTGGCGCTTTAACGCGATATTTGCAGTGTGGAAACCAAGCTCTCTGCCTTTCTTCCAACCGTGAATAACACGGCCTGAAATGGCATAAGTATGGCCCAACATATCATGTGCTTGACGCAAATCACCAGCCGCCAGCGCCGTGCGGATCAACGTGCTACTCACACGACAATCTTGCTTGCGAAAACTTGCCGTGTCTTTTACTTGCATACCTAGCGGTTCGCCTACTTGCTTTAGCATTGCAAAATCACCAGCACGTTCACGACCAAAACGAAAGTCATCGCCGACCGTGAGCGCCTTGGTTCCAAGCTTTGCCACTAGGACTTCTTTGATAAATTGTTCTGCATCTTGCGAGGCAAATTTGCGATTAAAGTTGACGCAAATGACTCGCTCTATACCAAGCTCTTGTAACAGGACTAGTTTATCACGTAATCTCGTCAGCCTAGCCGGTGCTTTATCTTTGGCAAAAAACTCCAAGGGCTGCGGCTCAAATAACATCACTGTACTTGGAAGTTGATAGTGTTTTGCGTCGCTAATCAGCCCCTTCAAAACCTCTACATGTCCAAGATGAACCCCGTCAAAGTTTCCAATCGTCAACACACAACCAAAATGATGTGGTCGAATATTATGGATCCCTCGGATTAGTTGCATAGTGCCGTGCCTTTGTGCAGCAAATATCAAAGAGCCCGATTATACCCAAGTTGCTTAAAAATGCGAATCAAGCATCTCGGATTGTGCTCAATCTTACCCCTAGTATAAATAGTAAACTAAAATAGCTCACCATTGCGGCCGCCAATAATCCGCAAAGTAATAGTACCTGCTCCATTAGTCCCCACTCTAGCCATTCAAAGCGGGCACCGAGAAAGTATACGCATACAGCCATCACGACCGCTGAAACAAAGCATTTGGCAGTAAAACCAAGAGAAAATGCGCTTAGCTGATACACACCTTGATGTGACAGCTGACGATAAAGTAAAAACGCATTACAAGACGCTGATAATGAAGTTGCCAATGCAAGGCCTAGATAACCAATAAAAGGCGCTAAGATAAGATTGAAAACCATGTTGAGTGCCATGGTAATAATACCAATACGAACAGGCGTTTTGGTATCTTGTCTAGCGTAAAAGCCCGGTGCCAGTACTTTAATCAACATAAAGCTTAGTAAGCCAACGGAATATGCGGCTACTCCTAAACTTACCTTATTTATATTGTCTGCATTTTGAGAAACAAACTCACCATGGCCAAATAATACTGAAATGATAAGTGGGCTTGTCACCATCAGTCCTAGCATTGCAGGTAACCCCAAAAAGATGACAAAACGGACACCCCAATCTAGTGTTTTCTGAAAGTCTTCACTTTTTTCTCCTGCGTGTAGTTTAGAAAGTGCAGGCAGTATCACGGTCGCAATACCAATTCCAAATAGACCGAGTGGAAATTCAATTAATCTGTCTGAATAATAAAGCCAAGCAATCGATCCCGTCACGAGAAAAGAGGCAATGACGGTGTCCAGTAGTAAGTTAATTTGGCTAACAGAAACACCAAATAATGCTGGGATCATCAAGGTTCTGACTTTGGTTACTTCAGGGCTACGCCAGGCAAAGCGGGGGCGACTTAGCACCTTTAAACGCAGTAAAAACGGTATTTGGAATAGTAGTTGAACCATTCCCCCAATAAATACCCCTAACGCCAATGCATATGCACCCTGCTCAAATTTATCATGAAGGAAAATAGCGCAAAGAATAATCGCAACGTTCAATAATACAGGAGTAAAAGCTGCGGCAGCAAAACGATTATAAACATTTAGTACAGCGCCACTTAGAGCCACTAGAGAAACAAAGAATAAATAGGGAAAGGTGAGTTTTAATAGTGCACTGGCAAGCACAAACTTTTCGGCATCTGCACCACCTTGCCACCAGTCTATGAACCAACTTGTACCGAATAACGCCGCAATGACAGGCGAACCGACGACCCCCAAAATGGTGATGATAAAGAGCACTGTACCAAGCGTGCCAGCGGCTTGTGCAACAAATAACCTTACTTTATCATCGCCATGCTTTTCTTTAATTTCTGAAAGAACAGGTACAAATGCCTGAGCAAACGCGCCTTCAGCAAATAGTCTACGTAAAAAATTAGGGATCCGGTTGGCGAATAAAAATACATCAGCAGCCAGTCCAGCGCCCAACAGATTTGCAACTACAGCATCTCGAATGAGGCCCAAAACCCGCGAAATCATAGTCATGGCACTGACAATCATACCCGATTTAAATAACCCTTTTGCCACCTTAACTCCTAAATTCAGTGAATCGCGGCAGATTATGCCACAGTCGTTGTGCATTTAGCACTAGGCGTGCCTTGTCAGCTTTGATACAATACGCGCCATTAACCTTGG
This sequence comes from Pseudoalteromonas sp. Isolate6, assembly GCF_022398435.1. Classification (NCBI taxonomy): domain Bacteria; kingdom Pseudomonadati; phylum Pseudomonadota; class Gammaproteobacteria; order Alteromonadales; family Pseudoalteromonadaceae; genus Pseudoalteromonas; species Pseudoalteromonas sp. Isolate6. The sequence continues at coordinate 16,044 of NZ_JAKEVK010000061.1, forward strand.
TAGGCCTGTTTCACCTAGTGAAATTAGACTGTTTACTTTGGTTCAGACCTGAGATTTTCAAGGCACTTTGTGAAGCTACGCTTTTCAAATTATTAGTGCAACTTGGGATATTACGGGTTTACTTGCCTGCAATAAAAGTAAGAGCGTCGCATCGCAGCGTTATTTAATTTGTGCAGGTTAAGAATTGAGAATAGCCCAAGTCAAGCCTTGGGTGTTGAACATTAGGCCGCGCTTGTTAATTTATATTGACTTTTGCGATTAAAACAGGCATATTCCTCGGCCTTTAAATTAAGCTTATTTTAAGATTGTTAGGAGCAAACCTTGGCTAACATCAAGTCTGCAAAAAAACGCGCTATCACTAGCGAAAAGCGTCGTAAGCACAACGCAAGCCGTCGTTCAATGATGCGTACATACTTCAAAAAAGTAATCGCTGCAATTGAAGCTGGTGATAAAGAAGCTGCAACTCAAGCATTCGCTGTTGCTGCACCTATCCTAGACCGTTACGCAACTAAAGGTCTAATCCACAAAAACAAAGCTGCTCGTCATAAGAGCCGTTTAGTTGCTAAGATCAAAGCACTTTAATTTGTTGCTGGATTGAAAAAACCGACGTCAAGTCGGTTTTTTTATATCTGTAATTTATGCACCTTGGTATCAAAAAATAAAACCGTTGGTGTCTTATGCCAATTCTAAATCTGGGTAAAACTTTTTCAACATAGCCGCGATTTTCTTTGGTGAGAATGGCTTTACGACAAACCCTTTTGCACCACGCTCAATCGCATCTTTTACATTATCCACTGTGGAGTGAGCTGAAACCATAACGACATTAACACTCGGGTTAATTTCATTGAGTGTTGCGATCAACTCTTTACCGTCACCATCTGGCAGTTCAATATCCAAAAAGACAATGTCAAAATGCTGCTCTTCACATGACTTTACGCATTGTGTTGCTGTTGAGGCTTCTCGAACATGATCAATGCCCAAATGCATCAAGGTTTGATGTAAAAAGCTGCGAACTGTCCCTACATCATCAACGATTAAAATAGAGATACTTTGATCCATAGTCCTTTCCCGTAGGCTGTAATATAAAAATAGGCTATTATACTTAGCATAGAAGCATTATAGAGACCTGCAACTAAAAGGCTACTTAAAGCATGGCAAAACCATCAAAAAAACAATCGCTTTTAGGTCAAGTACAGTCCAATCAAAAAAAACGAACTAGTACAACTAAAAACCGCCGATCTTCACCGCAACAAATAGCGGCAATCAAAGCTCAACAAACCGCACAAGCGCAGCAAACACAAACCACTATAGATAATGATAAACCTAAGGGAAAGAGTAAGTGGATAACACTTGCAGTCGTTGGAATACTATTCATTGCCTTGCCAAAACCACAACTGATTACTTACGAGAAATTAGGTCTTGTGGCTAGTAGTGTATATTGGTCTGGCCTTCCTGGTATTGATCCTGTGCTATTTGACTCAAACTTACACCCAAAGCCTGCGCTTGAGCGTAATACATTATATCTATGCCACGATTTGAAAAACCCAGACTCGTGCCAAAAGTACCAAATAATCAAGCAAGAAGGTTTTATAGCAGCCATGATGAAGTTGCTCCAAGGCTAAAGTGAGGAAAAGCGACAAAAGCGCCTCTTTATTGGGGCTTTAGCTTTATAAGAATCTAGAGCGCATTTACGAAAACAACATTTCTCTGCTTTAAGCCACAAAAAATCACTAAAAAACAATTAATGAAAGGCTCGAGCTTTAACTGTCATCGTCTCTAAAAGTTCACTTCTATCGATTAGTCTACCAGCAATAACATGTACCACTTCCCCTTCCTTCTCGACTATACCTTTTACTTCTAATAACTGTGCGCCCATATAGGCTTGCTTCTGCGCTCGAGCAGTACCAGACCACACAATCACATTGATGTTGCCTGTTTCGTCTTCCAAAGTAAAAAAGGTCACGCCTTTTGCGGTACCCGGGGCTTGCTTTCCTGTCACCAGCCCTATCACTGTGACTAACGATTTATGCGGTCGATAAAGCAGTTGATTGGCCTTAACCGTTCGGTCTATAAGCTTTGCTTGCTCAAGTTGCTTGATTGGGTGAGTGCGTAAGGAAACTTTAGTGCTATTATAATCTTCCTGTAGGTTTTCAAACTCTGTGGCGTTAAAGTGGCTATATTGCGACTCTTTCTCTTCAATATCGCTGAATAGTGGCAATGCTTTACTTTGATCCGCAAGTGACCATCTAGCAGCATAACGGCTATCCACGAAGTGATGTAAAGCATCCGCAGAAATCAGCTTTTCAATAGTGCTATTGGTAATGCCAGCTTGCTGTAACTGCACGATATTAGCGAACCCCTCTTGAGGTCTGCACTGTAATAATTGTAGAGCTTCAGTTTCACTTAACCCTTTTATAAGCCTAAGCCCTAAACGGATCGCAAACGATGCTTGTCTTGGTATTTTTACGACTTGGTGCTCGTAATCGGACTGGTTAACACAAATAGGTAAAATACTAACCTCATGCCTTGATGCATCTTGCAACAGCTGTGAAGCCGAATAGAACCCCATTGGCAAGCTATTGAGTAACGCAGTATAAAACATTGCTGGGTAGTAGTATTTCAACCACGCAGAAGCATAAGCCAGCACAGCAAAAGAAGCGGAGTGGCTTTCAGGGAAACCATATTCACCAAAGCCGCAGATCTGCTCAAAAATCCGCTCAGCAAATTGTGCTTCATAGCCCCGGGCCAGCATACCTCGAATAAGCTTTTCTCTAAACTGCATCAGCTCTCCGGTTTTCTTCCATGATGCCATGGCTCGGCGCAGGCTATCAGCTTCTCCTCCAGTGAACCCAGCTGCAACCATAGCCAGTTTTATTACTTGTTCTTGGAAAATGGGAACCCCCATGGTCCTCTCTAATACCGATTTAACCGCTTCGGATGGATAAGTCACTTGCTCTTCACCATCCCGTCGCTTTAAAAATGGATGCACCATATCACCTTGAATAGGGCCGGGACGTACAATTGCTATTTGGATCACTAAGTCGTAGTAATTAGCGGGTTTCAGCCTTGGCAACATACTCATTTGTGCGCGAGACTCTACTTGAAACACGCCAACACTATCCCCTTTTTGCAACATCTTATAGACCAAAGGGTCGTCTTGCATACGAGTCAATTGGGCAAGATCTAGGTTTCGCTTGGTATGCGCTGCAATATAACCAAAGCACTTACGAATAGCGCTTAGCATACCCAAGGCCAAGATATCGACTTTGAGTAACTTAAGGGTTTCAAGGTCATCATTATCCCATTGAATAATGGTGCGCTCTGGCATAGCTGCATTTTCTACGGGCACTAATTCATGTAATGGACTTTCTGAGATAACAAAACCACCAACATGCTGCGATAAATGCCTTGGAAACCCCATAATGTCATTAACCAACTGAATAAAGTGCTGACCTTTTAATGAGTTTGGCTCTAACCCTAGCTCCACTAATTGGGCCTGCCAGTTAAGCCCTTTATCACGGCGGTTGAGATGCTTAATAAAGTACTCTATTTGCGCCACTTCAATGCCCAAGGCTTTGCCAACATCACGCATGGCACTTTTTAAACGATACGTGATCACCGTTGCTGCTAATGCTGCGCGCTTACGACCATATTTTTTGTAGATATATTGGATCACCTCTTCACGACGTTGGTGTTCAAAATCTACATCTATATCGGGTGGCTCATTACGCTCTTTACTAATAAAACGCTCGAACAATACGCCCACTTGCCGAGGGTCAACTGCGGTTATCTCTAAGCAGTAGCAGACCACAGAGTTAGCGGCTGAACCTCGCCCTTGGTATAAGATTTGATGCTGTTTTGCATACATCACAATGTCATGAATAGTGATAAAGAAAAACGGATAATCAAGCGCTTCAATAAGCGCTAGCTCTTTATCAATAATGGCTTCTACATCTGGCGGCACGCCATCAGGAAAGCGAACTTGTTTACCCTTTTCAACCAACGCGCGTAAATAAGCCATTGGAGTAAAGCCTTTAGGCACTAACTCCTGAGGATATTGATAATGCAATGAGTCCAAATTAAATACACATCGCTTCGCGATATTGGCACTTTCTTCAAGAAAAGTAGGTGAAAACAACTTATTAAGCTTAGAGATAGATCTCAGTGCCGACTCGCTATTGCTTATCATTTTCTCAGGGATCTCGCTTATCACACGGTTTTGTCGAATAGCTGTCAGAGTATGCTGTAGCGCAAGTCTAGACGAGCAGTGCATAAGCACCCCACCAACAGCGCAAATAGGTATTTGGTACGCTTTTGACAGTTTTACACAATGGGTAAAGTAATGTATATCTTCTGCACTCAAGTTACGTCGGTAGCCAATCCATATTCTATTTTGGTGGTATTTACACAGCCATTGCAATGATTGAACATCTTGACTGTTCCCCTTTGGCAACCACAACAATAAAACATGCTTAAGCGACATAATATCCCACTCACTAAGCCGATATTGTCCCTTTTCCGTTCGCTGGCGAGCATTACTGATCACTCGACATAACTCTGTATAAGCGAGCTGGCAAGGACAAAGAGCGACCAATTCAATATTGTTGTACTTTAGTAAGCTCCCAACTATCAGTTTTATCTTGAGCTTATGATCACGAATATAAGCATGAGCACGGACAATGCCAGCCAAAGAGCATTCGTCAGTAATAGCTATGGCGCTATAACCTAAAAAATCTGCCTGTTTGACCAACTCTTCTGGTCGCGATGCGCCAGTCAAAAACGAAAAGTTGCTCTGGCAAAAAAGCTCGGCATAAGACATTAGCTAAATACTCCATGAATATACCAATGATTATTTTGCTCTCGAAATACCCATAACCGCTGCGCTTGTTCATTTTGTACAATAAAATAGTCTCGCTGGACCGGCTCACCGTCCCACCACCCCGAAGCGATGCGCTCTGGACCAGAAATAATATTGACTCTTTCACATAAAGGCTGTGGCTTCGGAAATAAAATGTTGGGCCTTAACTTACTATCTAGTGCCGTGAAACAGGGCTTATGGCTATAAGTGCTGGCCTTTTCAGGACGAGGATCGCCTGTAAGCTGTAAACCTTGCACTGCCTGCTCACCGAGCTTGGCACATAGAATAGCTCGCAGTCCTTGCGCTGACATCACACTTTGCTGCGTTGAGAAAAGATCTTTTATTGTGGCATGCTGCGTTTCTAAAGCATCAACTTTGAGTGAAACACTTTGTACGGGCGCATCTAAGGTTATGGATTCTAGCTTGAGGTTTAACAGGCGCTGCCAATTTGCCGCCTTATATTCAGGCTCTGCGCTGTTTAATGTGATCTCTAAAGCCTCTTTATCTCGAAGTGCTAAGGTAAAATAAAGCGTTCGAGTTACCAAGTTACGTTGCTGTAGGAATAGCGCTAAACGCGATAGCAAATGTTCGATTGGCTTTTCTAACCAAGCCATCACTTCGACTTCGTAAAGTAAAGGTGCAGTAAGTTCAAAGGTTTCCGCAGGTTGGAAATAGTTAAGGGTTTCCTTTAGTTTTCCAAACAAGCAGCCTACATAATGTACGAGTTCAGTATCAAAACGCTTAGCCAGCTCACTGAGTGCAAACTGCTCTAACTGCGCCACATTTTTAACTCCGGTGCGAGCAAGCAGCTCAATCACCCGGCTGTCTAGACTTGTACGTGTTAGTCCTATTTTCCTCAGGTAATGACGCTTTTGGCAAGGCGTTAGTACAAGCACATTGCAACGCTCTCGCGCCAAGAGCTTAGCCATTATTGTGGACTCACCCATGCCGTAATAATAACTCTTGCCAAGCTGCGCTAATTGTCCAGATATTACTTGCCAGTAACTTGGCAAATCATGATAGAGCGAAAGCATAGAATCGACTTTAAGCACAAGGCCATTAGGTTCATCGATTACAATATCTGCACTTACTTGATAAAGCATATTGGCAATTTCTAATAGCTGCTGTCTTTCTAGCAAGTCGTCGTAGGGCAAAACATGAAGCTGTGTACACAATGCACAAGCAGTCCCAAGGCCCATTCCTATTTTTATACCTCGCTGCTGCGCTGCATCATTTAACTGCACTATCTGGTTTTTGCGGCCATCAATAATAACAACGGGTGTAACAAAATCACCGGAAACCGTTTGCTTCGTCATTCCCTCTAGTTGCAGCATAGGAAAATAGAGATATAACCACATAACTAGCTCGTTAAACGCCGCTCATAGCCCGAAAGTGCAACTATATTATCGCTAACATGAGGTAGATTTGGCTTTTCAAGCTCTGGCCAATAATGGGGATTCTCTAGTTTAAGACTGCGATGTGCAAAGTGCCCCTTGTGCTTCTTTACTGTCACATCCAAGCTGCTGTGCTGTGCTTGTAAAACCACTGAAAGTGTAAATGGTAAAGTCTGGGCGTACTGTGCTTGATGTAAAACAAATAACCTACAACTCCCCGCCTGTGCACCTAACTGCAAACGCTTTACAGCAGCAATAGAAAGCGCTTCGTGCCAAAGTACAAGTGCACTACACACACCACTTTTTACGCATTGCTCCGCAGCCCATAGTGCTTCTTTTTCACTTGGAGGCTGTACAATCATAAATTCACTCAGATCTAACGATAAATAATGCAATGCTGCGGCATGTATTTGTCCTGGAGGATTAATTAATACCTTCAAACGGTTATCATCCACAAAATGGGGCAATATCAACCTTAACTCTCCTATTCCCATTGCAGTTTTCACACCAATCACACCTTGTTGCGGCCAACCACCGCACAGTAAATCGTCAAGTGCAGCAAAGCGAGTACTGACGACATCATGCTGCGCGGCCTGTCCACGTCCACGCCAAAGCAAGTTTTTACGCTCAAGAAGATCTATATAATTCGCCATACATCACCAAATACTGTTTATATATAC